>NZ_BAAGUS010000003.1:11119-248848 GCF_054781275.1 Nocardioides ginkgobilobae
GGCCGGCTCGGTGTTCGGCCGGCTCGGTGTTCGGCCGGCTCGGTGTTCGGCCGGCTCGGTGTTCGGCCGGCTCGGTGTTCGGCCGGCTCGGTGTTCGGCCGGCTCGGTGTTCGGCCGGCTCGGTGTTCGGCCGGCTCGGTGTTCGAGCGGCTCGGTGTTCGAGCGGCTCGGTGTTCGGCCGGCTCGGTGCTCGAGCGGCCCGGTCCTCGGCCGGCCCAGTCCTCGGCCGGCCGCGTCCTCAAGCGGCCCGGCCCCCCGCGGCGCGGCCACAGCCCTCGCGCGGCCCGGCGGCCCGCAGCGCCCGCCGCTCCGGCTTCGCGGAACGGCTTGTGTGGTGCTCCCGTTCAACCAGGTTGAACCGGAGCACCACACAACGGGCTGGACGCCTCGGGCCGACGTCCGCCGTGGGCGGGGGCGGCCATCGGTCGCTTGGGTGTCGGCGCGGCCACCGTCCCGGCCGGGCAGCTCGACCCGCGCGGCCCGGCCGGGACAGGGCGCCGGCAGCTGCCCGTCACAGGCACCTGCCTGGCGCAGCGACCTGTCAGTGCGGGCCCCCGACCGTCCACAGGACGCGCAGGGGCCGAGGTGCCCACAGCCGCCCGGCACGAGCCCCCGCGGGAGTCCCTGCTCGACCAGATTCGGGGTCGAGGCCGCACCCCGCGGCCAGCCGAGGAGGCATCATGCACCGATCCATCACCCAGCCCCTGTCCCGGCTGCGGAGCCGCCGCTCCGCCCCCGGGGTGGTCGAGGACCTGCCCGGCGGGCAGCCGGTCTGCGACTGCGCCGAGGCGGCGGCCCGTGGTCGGGCCGACGCGACGGGTCGGCATCTGCGCGCCGTGCCCGCGCGGGAGGCCGGCATCACGACCGCGGAGTACGCCGTCGGGACGGCCGCCGGCGCCGGTCTCGCCGGCCTGCTCTACACGATGCTGAGCGGCGGTTTCGGCGACCAGCTGCTCACGACGCTCTTCGACCACGTGCTCGGCCTGCTGGGCGTGGGGTGAACCGCCCGTGAGGCAGTCCGGTCGTGGCGAGCGGGGAGCGGCCACCGCCGAGCTCGCTATGGTGCTGCCGATGCTCCTCGCCGTCACGGCCGGCCTGCTCTGGCTGCTCGTCGTGGGGCTCGGCCAGATGCGGGTGACGGACGCTGCCCGGGAGGCCGCCCGCGCGCTGGCGCGCGGGGAGGACCCCGGCGCGGCGAGCGCCCTGGCTGCGCGGATCGGCCCCTCCGGGAGCCGCGTGTCGGTCGAGCAGGCCTCGGGTCTGGTGACCGTGACCGTCAGCGCTGGGCTCGAGGGGCCGGGCGGGCTGCTCGCCGCCCTGCCCGGCGCGGACCTCGAGGCGAGCGCCACCGCCGCCCTCGAGCCTGCGGCCGTGGCGGCGCCGTGAGCGGCCGGCGACGCGTGGGTGCCCTCAGGGCCGCCGTCCTCCGGGAGCGGGACACCGGTGGGACGGTCGGGGAGGCTGGGCGAGGCGTGCGCCGGTCCCACCGCCCGTCCCCCACTCCCGTCGGACCCCCGCGGCGTCCGTCGACCCGGGGCGTCGCCGGTGACCGCGGCGGTGCGACGGTCGCCGCCGTTGCCTGCCTGGGTCTGCTCCTGCTGGTCGGGCTGGCGCTGGGCGAGGTGGGGGCGTGGTTCGCCGCCCACCGTCAGGTCCGGGCCGCCGCGGACCTCGCGGCCCTGGCCGGTGCGGGTGCGGTGACCGCCGACCCCTGCGGGCGGGCCGAGGCGGTGGCGGGCAGCAACGGCGCGCGGCTGCTCTCGTGCGCCGTCGAAGGCCGCACCGTCCGCGTGGTCGTGGGCATCGACGCCCCGACGCGGCTCGGGCCTGCGCACGAGCTCACCGGCACGGCCGTGGCTGGCCCCGGCTGAGGCCGGCCCACGAGGAGGCAGTGCCGGTCGGCCGGGGGGTCTCAGTGCGGCTGGTCGTCCTGGTTCTCGAGCCTCTCGCGGGCCTCGACCCGGTCGAGCTTTTCCGAGAGCTCGGAAAGCTGCTTGTGCTCACGGCGGGCCTTGAGGGCGCGGCGGGCGCCGAAGCGGGTGATCGAGATGCCCATCAGCACTGCCGCGGCAGCGACGAGGCCCAGAGCGAAGAGGGTCACGGGCGAGACCTCGATCCGCAGGATCTCCAGCCCGCTCGCGGTGGTCTCCGTGGTGAACAGCCCCGCGAGCAGGAGGACGACACCGGCAGCGAGGACGAGCAGACCCAGGACGACCATGGCCGCAGCGTAGGGCCGCCGCAGCCGCGGCGACACCCTCCCGCGTGGGACGTCATGCGGACGGGACGTCCCCTGGTGCGGTCCGTATGACGTCCGAGGGTCGGCAGTCCGAGCCAGCGGGCCACGGCACCACCGACCCGCGCACGTGGCGTAGTGGCGGGGCGCTCAGCCGAGCGGCGCGTGGGCGAGCAGCACGTCGAGCAGCCGCAGGGCACCGGCCTTGTCGAGCGGGTTGTTCTGGTTGCCGCACTTGGGCGACTGGATGCAGGAGGGGCAGCCCTCGACGCACTCGCAGGAGGCGATGGTCTCGCGGGTGGCGCGCAGCCAGGCGGGCGCGAGGTCGTACCCCCGCTCGGCGAAGCCGGCCCCGCCCGGGTGCCCGTCGTGGACGAAGACGGTGAGGGTGCCGGTGTCGGGGTGCAGGGCGGTGGAGACGCCGCCGATGTCCCAGCGGTCGCAGGTGGCGAAGAGGGGCAGCAGGCCGATCGAGCAGTGCTCCGCGGCGTGCGCGGCGCCGGGCAGGTCGGCGGGGTCGATCCCGCTGGCCTCCAGCTCGGCCGGCGGCACGGTCCACCACACGGCACTGGTGCGCAAGGTGCGCTCGGGCAGGTCGAGCGGCTCCTCGCCGAGCACCTCGCCGCTGGGCTGGCGGCGCCGCAGGAACGAGACCACCTGCTGGGAGACGTCGACCTGGCCGAGCGCCAGCCGGCACGGGCCCCACCGCTGGGACGCGACCTCGGCGACGATGCTGATGTCGGTCAGCTCGCGCGCGGAGGTGGAGTAGTCGGGGTCGGCCCGCTCGAGCACCGCGACGTGCTCCTCGAGGTCGAGGTCCTGCACGAGGTAGGTCTCGCCACGGTGGAGGTAGACCGCGCCGGGGTGCGCCGAGGAGTGGGCACGCCCGCCGTCGACGGTGCCCACGACCCGACCGGTGCCGGCCTCGACCAGCTGCACCTGCTGGCCCCCGGCGGAGCGGATGTCGGCCAGGTCGGCCGCCCGCGAGGTGTCGGTCCAGAACCAGCCGTGCGGACGCCGCCGCAGCAGCCCCCGCGCGACGAGGTCGGCCAGGACCGGCTCCGCGCCCGGCCAGTACGCCGCCAGGTCGGCGCGCGTGAGGGGCCGCTCCTGCGCGGCCGCGGCGAGGTGGGGGCCCAGGACGTAGGGGTTGGTCGGGTCGAACACCGTCGCCTCGACCGGCCGCCCGAACAGCGAGCCGGGGTGGTGCACGAGGTAGGTGTCGAGCGGGTCGTCGCGGGCCACGAGCAGCGCGGCGGCGTCCTGCGCCCCGCGCCCGGCGCGCCCGACCTGCTGCCAGAAGGCGGCGCGGGTGCCCGGGAAGCCGGCGACCAGCACGGCGTCCAGCCCGCTCACGTCGATGCCGAGCTCCAGGGCGTTGGTCGCGGCCAGCCCCACGAGCTCGCCGGAGCGCAGCCGCTGCTCGATCTCGCGGCGCTCCTCGGGGAGGTAGCCGCCGCGGTAGGCCGCGACCCGGTGGGCGAGCGAGGGGTCGACCTCCTCCAGGAGCGAGGCGGCGGTCATCGCGACCTGCTCGGCCCCGCGCCGGGACCGGACGAACGCCAGCGTGCGCACCCCGCCGACGACCAGGTCGGTGAGCAGGTCGGCGGTCTCGGAGGAGGCGGCGCGGCGCACGGGCGCCCCGTTCTCCCCGACGTGCTCGGTCAGCGGGGGCTCCCACATGCCGACGGTGACCCGACCGCGCGGTGAGGCGTCCTCGTCGACGGCCAGCACGTCCAGGCCGGTGAGCAGCCCGGCCGCGGCGGACGGGTCGGCCACGGTCGCGGAGGCGAGGACGAAGGTCGGCTCCGCGCCGTACGTCGCAGCCACCCTCCGCAGCCGCCGCAGCACGTGCGCGACGTGCGCCCCGAAGACCCCGCGGTAGTGGTGGCACTCGTCGACGACGACGAGGTCCAGGGAGCGCCAGAAGCCGGTCCACCGCTCGTGGCCGGGCAGCAGGCTGCGGTGCAGCATGTCGGGGTTGGTCAGGACGTACTCGCCGTGGTCGCGGGTCCACTCCCGCTGCTCCCGGCTGCTGTCGCCGTCGTGGGTCGCCACGCGCACGTCGAGCCCGAGGCCGACCAGCCCGGCCATCTGGTCCTGGGCCAGCGCCTTGGTCGGGGCGAGGTAGAGCACCGAGGCGCCCCGCTGCCCCCGCGACCCGCGCCGCTGCAGCACCCGCGCGAGCGCCGGCACCTGGAAGGCCAGCGACTTGCCCGACGCGGTGCCGGTCGAGACCACCACGTGCCGCCCCGACCACGCCGCGTCGGCGGCCGCCACCTGGTGGGCCCACGGCTGGGCGATCCCGCGGGCGGCGTACGCCGAGCGCACCTGCTCGGGGACCCAGCCCGGCCACGGGGCGTGGACGCCCTCGCGCGGCGCGAGCTCCTCGACGTGCCGCAGCCGCTCGGCGCGGACGCCCGCGGTGGCGAGGCGCTCAAGGATGCCCCGGGAGCCGGCCGGCCCGGAGCCGGCGGACCCCGACGCCCGGGGGGCGGTCGGGGACTGCACGCTGGACATGCTCCGATCGTCCCAGGCGCCGCCGACAGCGTCGCGCCCGCCACCGGTCCGCCACCGGCTCGCCACCGGTCCGGGTCACACCCGCGGACGCCCACGGATGCCCGTCCGGGTGTGCCGACCGGTGGCCGGTGCATTTACCTTCGTTCGCGCGCCTCGGGGCGTCGTGGTTTCATATCCTTTGGTCGATCGACGGGACAGGGGGCCTCCCCGCGTCCAGGCCACCAGAACCGTTCGACACACCCGCAGGCTGACAGGGAGTTACACGTGGACCTCACCCTCGCCACGCGCGACGTCGATGGGACGACCGTGGTCGCCGTCGGCGGTGAGATCGATGTCTACACAGCGCCGAAGCTGCGCGACAAGATCACCGAGCTGGTCGCCGCGGGTGTCTACGACCTCGTGATCGACATGGAGGCCGTGGAGTTCCTCGACTCCACCGGTCTCGGCGTGCTGGTCGGCGGCCTGAAGAAGGTCCGCGCCCACGACGGCTCGCTGCAGCTGGTCTGCACCCAGGACCGCCTGCTCAAGATCTTCCGGATCACCGGCCTGGCCAAGGTCTTCGTGATCCACGAGAGCGCCGAGGCCGCGCTCGCCGCCTCCTGACGGCGCGCCACCTCCGCATCCCCACCGCGCGACGCCCGCCCTCGGCGCGGCGCGCCTGCCGTCGTACGCCGTGCCGCGGCCGCCGCGGCCTGCCCCGACCGAGTGACACGCGTGTGGCCCCGGTCACACTGTGCTGCTGCGCGCCGGTCCGCCGTGCGTAGACTCCGGCTCGATCCAGTGAGACGTGCCTCACATCCGTGTGTGTGCGTCCATCCGAGCTGAAGCTCCCACACCAGGAGGAAGCGCATGACGGGGACCCTTCCCGCCGTCGTTGAAGTCTCCGGTGGCAACCTCGTGCTCGTCGTCGTCGTCGCCCTCATCGCACTCGGTGCGCTGGCGATGGCCGCGATGTTCCGACGCGAGGTCATGTCCGCCGCCGAGGGCACCGACAACATGAAGTCCATCGCCCAGGCCGTGCAGGAGGGGGCCAACGCCTACCTCCAGCGGCAGTTCCGCACCCTGGCCGTCTTCGCCGGCATCGCGTTCTTCGCGCTGCTGGCGCTGCCCGCCGACGACGCGACCGTGCGGATCTTCCGCTCCGTGGCCTTCCTCTTCGGCGCCGGCTTCTCCGCGGCCGTGGGCTACCTCGGCATGTCCCTGGCGGTGCAGGCCAACCTGCGCGTCGCCTCGGCGGCCCAGACCCAGGGCCGGGACCCGGCCATGCACATCGGCTTCCGCACCGGCGCGCACGTCGGCATGCTCACCGTCGGCCTGGGCCTGCTCGGCGCCAGCGTCGTGGTCCTCGCCTTCCAGGACGACGCCCCGGTCGTGCTCGAGGGCTTCGGCTTCGGAGCCGCGCTGCTCGCGATGTTCATGCGCGTCGGTGGCGGCATCTTCACCAAGGCCGCCGACGTGGGCGCCGACCTGGTCGGCAAGGTCGAGAACAACATCCCCGAGGACGACCCGCGCAACGCCGCCACCATCGCCGACAACGTCGGTGACAACGTGGGCGACTGTGCCGGCATGGCCGCGGACCTCTTCGAGTCCTACGCCGTGACCCTCGTGGCCGCGCTGATCCTGGGCTCCCAGGCCTTCGGCGACGCCGGTCTGGTCTTCCCGCTGCTGATCCCGGCCATCGGTGCGCTCACCGCGGTCGCGGGTGTCTACCTCTGCCAGCCGCGTGCGGGCGAGAACGGCCTCACCACCATCAACCGGGCCTTCTACCTCTCCGCCGGCATCGGTGCGGTCGCCAGCGTCGTGCTGGCCTTCGTCTACCTCCCGAGCGATTTCTCCGAGCTCGAGGGCCTGGAGCCCGGCGGCAGCCCGCTCGACACCGCCTTCGGCTTCGAGGCCGCCAGCGGCAACCCGGCCCTCATCGCCGCGGTGGCGGTGCTCATCGGCATCGTCCTGGCGGCGGCGATCCTGGCCCTGACCGGCTACTTCACCGGCACCGAGTACCGCCCCGTCAAGGACGTCGGCGCCACCTCGCAGACCGGTGCGGCGACCGTGATCCTCTCCGGCCTCTCGGTCGGCTTCGAGTCCGCGGTCTACACCACGCTCGTCATCGGCGCGGCCGTCTTCGGAGCCTTCCTGCTCGGTGCCGGCTCGCTGTCGATCGCGCTCTTCGCCGTCGCCCTGGCCGGCTGCGGCCTGCTGACCACCGTCGGCGTCATCGTCGCGATGGACACCTTCGGCCCGGTCTCCGACAACGCCCAGGGCATCGCGGAGATGTCCGGCGACGTCAGCCCCGAGGGCGCGCAGATCCTCACCGAGCTCGACGCGGTGGGCAACACGACCAAGGCCATCACCAAGGGCATCGCGATCGCGACGGCCGTGCTGGCCGCCTCGGCCCTCTTCGGCTCCTACATCGGCACCGCCATCGAGCGGGTCCGCGACCTGGACAACGTCACCGACCAGGACGGGGTCGACTTCGTCACCAGCTTCTTCGTCTTCAGCCCGGACGTGCTCGTCGGCCTGCTGATCGGTGTCGCGGTGGTCTTCCTCTTCTCCGGCCTGGCGATCAACGCCGTCGGCCGCGCGGCCGGTGCGGTCGTGATGGAGGTACGCCGCCAGTTCCGCGACATCCCCGGGATCATGAAGGGCACCGGCCGGCCGGAGTACGGCAAGGTCGTCGACATCGTCACCCGCGACTCCCTGCGGGAGCTGGCCACGCCCGGCATCCTGGCGATCCTCTCGCCGATCGCGGTGGGCTTCGGCCTGGGCGTCGGCGCGCTCGCCGGCTTCCTGGCCGGTGCGATCGGTGCCGGCACGCTGATGGCGGTCTTCCTCGCCAACGCCGGTGGGGCCTGGGACAACGCCAAGAAGCTGGTCGAGGACGGCCACCACGGCGGCAAGGGCTCACCCGCCCACGAGGCGACCGTCATCGGTGACACCGTCGGTGACCCGTTCAAGGACACCGCCGGTCCGGCGATCAACCCGCTGCTGAAGGTGATGAACCTGGTCTCGCTGCTCATCGTGGGCGCGGTCATCAGCCTCACGGTCGGCGAGGACGCCAACCGCCCGGTCTCGATCGTCATCGCCGTGGTCGCCTCGGTGGGCATCGCGGCGGCGGTCTACGTCTCCAAGCGCCGCTCGGCGGTCATCTCCGACGAGGCACCCGCCTCCGTCGTCTGACGCAGCGGCACCCGCACCACCCAGCACCACGCAGCGGCGCCCCCTCCCGAGCGGGAAGGGGCGCCGTCGCGTTGCAGGCGGTCCCGGTGCCGGTGCGGCGGCGCCGCTCAGCGGCGCTTCAGCACCGTCAGCTTGAGCACCTTCGACCGGGACTCCTCGGTCGCGCCGGAGCCGGAGTAGACCGCGGAGAGCTTGTGCTTGCCCGGCTTGAGGCCCTTGACCTTGAGCGTCCGGCTGCCGGAGGCGATCGGGACGGTCTTGAGGGTGCGGGTGCCGTCCAGCACGGTGACCGTGCCGTCGGGGGCGAACCCGTCCACGACCACGCCGAGCACGACACGGACCGGCTTGCCCGCGCGCACCTTCCTCTTGCCCGCGATCGTGGTGGTCGAGGGCAGCTTGGCGACCGGGAGCGCCGAGGTCGTGAAGACGCCCGGGGCGTACGCCGCGCGGGTCGCGGTGACCGTCACCGACAGGGTCGAGCCCAGGTCGGCGGCCGTGACGGCGTACGTCGAGGACGTGGCTCCGGTGATCGGCTGGCCGCCGCGGCGCCACTGGTAGGTGAAGGTCGGCGTGGAGCCGGTGCCCCAGGCGCCCGGGTTGGCCGTCAGGGTCTGGCCGAGGCGGTACGCCCCGGAGACCGACGGCTGGGTCGTGAACGTCGGGGCGTCGCCGACCTGCGGGACGACGGCGTTGCTGTCGACGGTGCTGTCGGTCCAGCCCTCCTTGGAGCCGGTGACCTTGACGACCACCTGGCGGCCCAGGTCCTCGGGCGCCAGCGTGTAGGTCTTGCCCGTGGCGCCGGCGATCGGGGCGCCGTCGCGCAGCCACTGGTAGGTGTGGGTGACGCCCTCCTCGTTCCAGGTCGGGTCCTGGACGGTGAGGGGCTTGCCGACCTTCGGGGTCCCGGCGAGCGTCGCGGCCGAGGCCGCGGCCAGCGGCTGCTCCGGGGCGGCCGGGATCAGGAAGCTGCCCGTGAGGACGTTAACGACGGGCAACCCGGCGAGGGTGCCGGTGACCCGGGCGTAGACCTGCTTGCCCGCGTCCTCCAGGTCGGGGACGAACGTCGGGCCGGTGGCGCCGGGGACCGGCACGTTGTCGGCGAACCACTGGTATGTCGTCGAGACGCCGGGCAGGCTCCAGACCGGGTTGAGGACCTGCAGCAGCGAGCCGACGCCGGGGATGCCGGTGAGCGCGGGGTCGCTGAGTGCCTCCAGCAGCGGGTTCTCGCCCGTGCCGCCGTCGCCGCCGCCGGTGCCGCCGCCGTCACCTCCACCGGTGCCACCGCCGCCGGGCAGCGGGATCGGGATGACGTTGGTGAACGTCTCCAGCGGCAGCAGGCCGAGCAGCGAGCCGGTGACCTTGGCCTGGAGGCTCTTGCCCGCCTGCTCCAGCGTCGTGACGAAGCTCAGACCGGTGGCACCCGGGATCGGTTGGCCGTCGGCCAGCCACTGGACGGAGTTCGTGACGCCGAGCAGGTTCCACTCCGGCGGGGTGAGCGAGATGGTCTCGCCGACGGCCCCCACCCCGGTGAGCAGCGGGCCGACGACGGCCTCGAGCAGGCCCCCGATCAGCGGCAGCTGCCGGGCGCCCGACACGGCGGCGTCGGACAGCCGGACCGTGGACGCAGCCGGCGTGGCCGCGGCGGGGGCGGCGGTCGCCGGCGCGGCGGCCAGCGTCACCCCGCCGGCGGTGAGGACGAGCGAGAGCGCGGGCGCGAGCGCGCGACGGGACAGCATCAGGTGGTTCCCTCCGGTGGATTCCCATGACCCGACCGGTGCGGACCCTCCCAGGCGCGACCAGTCGTCGATCGACCGTAGGACCGTGCAGAGGTCCTACGACAGGGGTCCCATCGGTTCCTGCCCGATGGACCTGAGACGCCTCTCACGAGTGGCCCGACCGGACTGGCCCGGTCGGGCCATGCCGCCTGGCCGATCGGGCGGGTCCGCCCCGGGCGTGGCCGCGCGCCCCGCCGGGGTGAGGTGCGGGCAGACGCGACAGCGGCCGGGTCCCTCGGGGACCCGGCCGCTGCCGTCGTACGTCGGGGCGGTCGCTCGGACCGCGGGGGGCTCAGCCCAGCGCCGTGATCGCCTCATGGATGGTGAGGGTGCGGCGGGCGGACTCGACGTGGAGGTTCTCGATCATCTTGTTCTTGTACGTCGCGACGCCGGAGCCGGCGCTCTCGAACGCCTCGATCAGCCCGCGCGCGTCCTCGATCGCCTCGGCGCTGGGCGCGAACTGCTCGTTGGCGGCCTCGACCTGGCCGGGGTGGATGAGGGTCTTGCCGTCGAAGCCCATCTGGCGGCCCTGCACGCACTCGGCGAGGAAGCCCTCGGTGTCCTTCACGTCGTTGTAGACGCCGTCGAGGATCTGCACGCCGGCCGCGCGCGCCGCGAGCAGCGCCAGCGACAGCGACGTGAGGAGGGGAGCGCGGCCCGGGACGTGCTCGGCGTACAGCTCCTTCACCAGGTCGTTGGTGCCCATGACGATGACGGCGAGCCGGTCGGAGGCGGCCGCGATCTCACGGGCGTTGAAGATGGCCTCGGGCGTCTCGACCATCGCCCACAGGCGCGTGTGGTCGGGGGCGCCCGCCTTCTCCATCGCCGCGACCAGGCCGCGGACCTCCTCGGCGCTGTTGACCTTGGGTACGACGATGCCGGCCGGGCCCGCCTGGGCGGCCGCGGCCAGGTCGGCGTCGTGCCACTCCGTGCCCAGGCTGTTGACCCGGATGGTGACGGTGCGCCGGCCGTACTCACCGCTCGACGCGGCCGCGCACACGGCGTCGCGGGCAGCGGGCTTGGCCTCGGGGGCGACGGAGTCCTCGAGGTCGAGGATCAGGCCGTCGCAGGGGATCGTCTTGGCCTTCTCCAGCGCCCGGTCGTTGGCGCCGGGCATGTAGAGGACGGAGCGGAGGACGGTGGTCATCTCAGGCCTCCAGGGAGATCGCGTCGTACTGCTTCTTCAGCTCGGGGTCGATCGCGGCCAGCTGCTCGGCCAGCTCGACCATGACCAGGCACTGCTTGAGGGAGGCGTCGTCCTCCATCTTGCCGTCGAGCATCACCGCGCCGGTGCCGTCGCCCATGGCCGCGACGACCCGGCGGGCGTGGGCGATGTCCTCGACGCTGGGGGAGAAGACCTTGTTGGCGATCGCGATCTGCTTGGGGTGCAGGCTCCAGGTGCCGACGCAGCCGAGCAGGAAGGCGTTGCGGAACTGGTCCTCGCAGGCCACCACGTCGGCGATGTCGCCGAAGGGACCGTAGTAGGGGTAGATGCCGTGCATGGCGCAGGCGTCGACCATGCGGGCGATCGTGTAGTGCCACAGGTCCTGCTGGAAGGTCGCGCGCGGGGCGTCGATCTCGCCGTTCTCGGGGTCCTGGCGCACAAGGTAGCCGGGGTGGCCGCCGCCGACGCGGGTGGTCTTCATCCGGCGGTCCGCGGCCAGGTCGGCCGGGCCGAGCGAGAGGCCCTGCATGCGCGGGGAAGCGCCGCAGATCTCCTCGACGTTGGCCACGCCGCGGGCTGTCTCGAGGATCGCGTGCACGAGGATCGGGCGGTCCAGGCCGGCCTTGGCCTCGAGCTGGGCCAGGATGCGGTCGACGTAGTGGATGTCCTCGGCGCCCTGCACCTTCGGCACCATGACGACGTCGAGCTTGTGGCCGATGGCCGGGATGAGCGTGGTCAGGTCGTCGAGCACCCAGGGGCTGTCGAGGGAGTTGATCCGGGTCCAGAGCTGGGTCTGGGCGTCCGGGCCGCCGAGGCCCTCGGTGTCCTGGGCGATCCTCACCAGGCCCTCACGCGCGGCCAGCTTGTTGTCGGCCTTGACGGCGTCCTCGAGGTTGCCCAGCAGCACGTCGACGGTGCCGACCATCTGCGGGATCTTCGCCGCCATCTTCTCGTTGCTGGGGTCGAAGAAGTGGATCGCCCGGCTGGGGCGGGCCGGGATCTCCGTCGGCGGGGTCGGTGCCCCCACGGCGAGGGGGCGGAAGAAGTCCTTGGCGCTCTTGCTCGGCATGGGCGCGAACGTAGCAGCGGGCGGTTACCCGTCGGTATGACCGATCTGACAGCGGACGGGTGCGGCTGTGAGGTTCATCGGGGCGCCGCTGAACCTGACGGTGACCGTCTGCAGGTGCGTCGGGGCGGTGTGAGGTTCATCGGGGCGCCGCTGAACCTCACACGTCACCGTCCGCGCCGCGCCGCCGGGACCGCCAGGACCAGCGGCGCCGGGCCCGCGCAGGCTCGGCGGCGAGCCGCGCGGCGTTCTCGGCGCGGGCGGCAGCGATCCGGGCCGCGCGGCGCTCGGCCCACGCGGCCACGGTCTCCTCGACGTCGCGGGGCATGGTGATCAGCGGCGGTCCGTCGACGGGGGTGTAGCGAGCGCGGATGACCCGGGCGTTGAAGTCCTCGACCTCGCGGCGTACGTCGGTCTCGACCGTGAAGGAGTCCAGCTTCTCGTCGAGGAGGGCGTCGTCCTTGCGCAGCTGCAGCGCCGGCGGCAGCACACCGGTGACCTGCTCGCGCTCGATCAGCTTCTTCAGCCACCAGTCGGGGTCGTGCTGCTCGCCGAGCCCCTCGATCGGCTTGCCCGCGCCGGGCAGGTCGTCGAAGTCCCCGCGCGCGTGCGCGATCCGGATCTGCTGGTCGACCCACTGGTGCTGGAAGGCGATCCGCGCCGCGGCCGCCGACTCCTTGGAGCGCTTGCGCCGCTCCTGCTCGTCGCGGGCGCGCTGCACCTCGCTCGGCTGGCCCTGCGGCTGGTCGACCACGGCACATCCCCTCGTCCCGGATGGCCCCAGGGTACGCAGCGGGCCCAGCCGCCCCACGGCGTACGACGGCTGCGGCTGCGGCTGCGGCTGCGCCAGCCGGGTGGCAGGTGGCAGGGCGCAGGCCGGGTGGTCGGTCGTGCGCTCGGGCGGGGATCAGGCGAGCGACGGCGCGAACAGCGAGAGCAGGCCGAGGCCGATGACGAGCACCCCGGCGCCGGCGACGGCCAGCAGGGTGGACGCCGTCCCGGGTCGGCTGCGGTGCAGTGCGAGCGCCAGCCCTGCGAGCACGGCCAGGACGGAGCACGGCAGCGCGACGAGGACGCCCAGGACCACGCCGACGCCGCTCTGCTCCCCGTCGCTCAGGAAGGCGCCGACCGCCCAGGCGAGCCCACCGGCGAGGCCGACGAGCGAGAGGACGAGGCTGCCGAGGGCGAGGGTGCGGAAGGTGGTCATGCCTCCAGGGTCGTGCGGAGGGAGGTCCCGGCGCGTGAGTAGTGGTACTCGACCTGCGGCTGCGGTGTCGCCGCGGCCCCACCCACCCCGTACGCGGACGCGACCCCCGACGCGACCCCCGACGCGACCTCCGGACGCGACCCCGGGCGCGCCGGACCCGGCCGGCTACGAGCCGAGCGCCAGCTGGAACCCGAGCAGCCCCAGGACGTCACGGTGATCAGCGTGGCCAGTGCCGTCAGGACGGTGCTGCCGCTCTCTCCCAGCCGCCCCGCGACGAGGGCGAGCACGGCAGCCAGCAGGAAGGGCACCGCGAGGAAGACCGCGACCACCACCCCGAGCGAGGAGGTCGAGGAGCTGGTGTCGGTCATCGACCAGCCGGCGAGCACGACGCACCCGACCAGGGCGAGGACGTCGAGGCCGAGGACGGTGCGGCGCAGGGTCGTCACGCGCCGAGCGTGACAGGTCCGAGGCCGGCTGGGAGCAGAACCGGCATTCCGGCAGTGCCGGTCGTGGCGGCGGTGGGGGACCCGCCGGTCACGGCACCACGACCGGGGCGGCGTCGAGGGGGTCCGTCTCCTCGGGCACCCGGGGGGCGAGGAGAAGGCAGAGGGCGGCCACGAGTGCGGCGGCCGCGCAGACCGCCCAGACCGTGAGGTAGCCCGACATCGGGGCCACGCCCTCGTCGGGCCCCTCGAGCGACCCGGTGGCGGCGAGCGCGATCGCGAAGACCGACGACGCGATCGCGCCACCGACGGTCTTGGTCGCGTTGGTCATGCCGGTCGCGAAGCCGGTGCGGTGCGGGGGCGCCGCCGCGGCGGCCGCGGCGGGCAGCGCGGCGACCAGGGCACCGGAGCCGAGGCCCGCGATCGCCATGTTGACCAGGGTCTGCTGGGTGGTGTCGTGGAAGGGCAGGAAGAGCCCGTACCCCAGCGACACCAGCAGCGCCGAGGCGACCAGCGCGCCGCGCGCCCCCAGCAGCCGCGCGCTCAGCGGCAGCGTGAAGGCGCCGACCGCGAGGAACACGACGTACACCCCGACGAGGGTCGAGACGAAGGCCGCGTCCGCGCCCAGGCCGTAGCCCGCGACCTCGGGGTCGGTGCGCGCGAAGGTCGACAGCGGGATCTGCGCACCGAGCACGGACATCCCGAAGAGGAAGGCCGTCAGCTGCACCGGCCACTGCGCCCGGTGCGCCAGCACGCGCACGTCGACCATCGGCTCGGCCAGCGAGCGCTCGAGCCGCACGAACGGCACCAGCACGGCCAGACCGGCCGCGACCAGCAGCCACGGCAGCACGCTCGCCGGGCCCATGAGCCGCACCGCGATCAGCCCGCCCATCACCAGGCCGAGGGCGAGGGTGACCAGCCCGAGGCCGCGCAGGTCGAAGGCGCCCAGCAGCGCGCCGCGGGACCCGGTCGGCGTGGCCAGCTGCCCGGGCACATCCTCCAGGCCGACCCACACCACGACCAGCACGACCGTGACCACGACCGCCGGCAGGGCGAGCAGGAAGGTCATCGAGGTCGCCTCGACCAGCGCGCCGGAGGTGAGCGCGCCGATGATCACCGAGAGCTCCAGCGCCCCGACCAGCACCGCGGCCGAGCGACGGGTGAGCAGCTGCTGGCGGGCGGGCCCGGCGGCGGCCGTGCGCCGGTGGATGATGGCCACCTCGAGCGGCAGCCACACGACGTACGCCCCCTGCAGGGCCCACGCGACCAGGAAAGTCGTGAACGAGGGCGCCAGCGCGACGCCCCACGAGGCCACCGCCGTGACCGCGGTCGACAGCAGCAGCACCTTCTTGTGGCCGACGAGGTCTCCCAGCCGCGCGAGCGGCGGCACGCACAGTGCGGAGACGATGAGCTGTGCCGCTTCGAACCAGTTGACGTCGGCGTCCTGGATGCCGAGGTGGTCGGCGATGTCGCTGAAGATCGGCGTGTAGTAGCCCTGCAGCACCCCGCTGGCCACCTCGACCGCGACGAGCAGCCCGACGATCGCGGCCAGGCCCTGGGCGGGTCCGAGGTACGGCGAGGTGCGGGTCGCCCCGCCGGTCGTGCCGCTCATGCCGGGCTCCTCTCCGGGCTTCCCTCGGGAAGCTCCTCCAGGAGCCGGCGGTACCACGCGACCCCGTCCAGCAGGTCCTGCACGCCGAGGTGCTCGTCGTGGGAGTGGATCGACTCGCGCTGGGCCTTCGACATCCGGAACGGCGCGAACCGGTAGACCCGGTCGCAGATCGCGGTGAAGTGCCGCGAGTCGGTGGCGGCCATCATCACGTACGGCGCCGGCACGGCCTCGGGGAAGACCTGCTCGATCGTGCGCTCGAGCAGGTCGAAGGCCTCGTCGCGGTGCTCACCGTCCGCGGCGCCGGAGGTGGAGTACGGCGACAGCGGGCTCGCCGCGCCCTCCTCGACCACCTCGATCTCGACGTCCTTCCCGACCGCGCGGCGCACGTGCGCGAGCACGTCCTCGACGGTGTCGCCGAGCATGACCCGGATGTTGACCCCAGCAGTGGCGGCGCCGGCGATGACGTTAAGCGCCGGTGAGCCCTGCAGCGTCGTGACCGCGAACGTCGTGCGGGTCATCGCCGCGGTCTCCGGGCCGGCGGCCAGCAGCGCGCGCACCAGCAGTGCGGGCACCCGCGCCGCGCCAGCGAGCACCGGGCCCAGCGGGAGCCCGGCGTGCGGGGCGATCCGGCGGAAGAGCTCGACCGTCGGGGGCGGCACGCTCGCCGGCATCGGGCTGTGCTCCAGCGCGGTGATCGCGCGGGCGATCCGAGCGGTCGGCCCGTTGCGAGCGGGCGTGGAGGCGTGGCCGCCGCGCCCCTCGGCCCGCAGCAGCAGGGACGTGACGCCCTTCTCGGTCACGCCCACGACGGCCACGGGACGGCGTACGCCGGGGAAGGCGCCGCCCGCCACCGCGCCGCCCTCGTCGAGCACGAACCACGGCTGCACGCCGCGCTCCCGGAGGACCCGCACCGCCTCGGGGGCGGCCTGCCCGAAGACCTCCTCGTCGCAGCCGAAGGAGAGCCACACGTCCTGCGCCGGCACGTGGCCGGCCTCGAGCAGCTCCTCGACCGCCGTGCAGATCGCCACCACGCAGCCCTTGTCGTCGAGCGTGCCGCGGCCCCAGATGCTGCCGTCGACGACCGCGCCGGAGAAGGGCGGGTGGGTCCAGCGGGCGGGGTCCTCGACGGGTACGACGTCCAGGTGGGCCATCAGCACGACCGGCCGGGCACCGGACCGACCGGCCCAGCGCAGCAGCAGGCCGTGGGTGTGGACCCGGGTGACCTCGAGCCGCTCGTGAACCAGCGGGAAGCGCTGCTCCAGCTCGACCAGCAGGGCGTCGAACGTGGTGGGGTCGAGCTCGTCGGGGTGGCTGACCGTCGGGATCCGCACCAGTGCCTGCAAGGCCTCCACCGCGCGGCTAGTCGCAGGGTCCAGCCCGCCCTCCCCAGAGCTCATGGCGGGACAGTAACCCGGCCCGCCGGAGCGGGTCGTCTGGGATCCGAGACGCTCCGGCGGCGGGGCTCGTTGACCCCGCGCCGCTAGGTCAGTGGACTGGTGAGGTGCCCGCCCCCGCCACTGCCGCCGTGAGAGCCCCAGCGGCCCCGGTGCACGACCTCCTCGGTCGGCCGGCGGCGGCGCGTGCGCGCCGAGCCGCGGGTGCCGGCGTCCGCGGCGCGGTGGCCGACGGTGATCGCGCCGACCGGGTCGACGTCGTCGGGCAGCCACAGCTCCTCGCGCAGGTCGAGCTCGCGGTGCGGCGGCAGCCCGAAGAAGCAGGCACCGAGCCCCTCGTCGACGGCCGTCTGCAGGATGAGCAGCGAGGCCATGGCGGCGTCCATGTGCCAGTACGGCACGTTCCACGGGTCGCCCGCCGGGGCGCCGTTGCGGCGTCGGGTGGCGGCCTTGTCGGGGGCGGAGTAGCGCTCGAGGTAGGCCGTGCGGCTGCTGCACGGGACGATCACGACCGGTGCGCGCATCATCCCCGCGAGCCACGGGTCCGGCTCCTCGACGCTGTCGGCGGTGGCGGTCCAGAAGCGGCGTACGTCGTCGGGGGTGTCGAGCACGACGAAGGCCCAGCCCTGGCTGAAGCCCGCGCTCGGGGCCCGCGTGGCGTGGTCGAGCATCCGCTCGACCACGGCGGGGTCGACCGGGGCGTCGGCGTAGTTGCGGACCATCCGGCGCCGGCGCACGACCTCGCGGAACTCCATGCGCGTGACGATAGGACGGCCCGGGATGACTGACTTCGAGGCGATGTGGCGTGAGATCGCGCCGCTCGGCCGCTCGGCCGCGACCGGGGGCTACCTGCGCCAGCCGTGGACCAGCGCGGAGGGTGAGCTGCGCGCCTGGTTCGTCGGGGCGTGCGAGGCGCGCGGGCTGCGCGTGGAGTCCGACGGGCTGGGCAACGTCGTCGGCTGGTGGGAGCCGGTCGGGTGCTCACCGGAGGACCGGCTGCTGACCGGCTCGCACCTCGACAGCGTGCTCGAGGGAGGTGCGTACGACGGTCCGCTCGGTGTGGTCTCGGGGCTGGCGGCGGTCGACCGGATGCGCGCGCTCGGGGTCGTGCCGCGGCGACCGGTGGGCGTCGGGGTGTTCGTGGAGGAGGAGGGTTCGCGCTTCGGGCTGGCCTGCCTGGGCTCGCGGCTGCTGACCGGCGCGACGACGTGGGAGACCGCCCGGGAGCTGCGTGACCGCGACGGGGTGTTCCTGGCCGACGCCTTGGAGGCGGCCGGCCTGCCGGGCCCGCGCGCGGCCGACCCGGACCTGCTCGCCGGGGTCACGACCTTCGTCGAGCTGCACGTCGAGCAGGGCCGGGCGCTGGTCGACCTCGGCCACGCCGTCGGGGTCGCGAGCGGCATCTGGCCGCACGGGCGCTACCGCTTCGACGTCGAGGGCGTCGCCGACCACGCCGGCACCACGCGGATGGAGGACCGCCGCGACCCGATGCTGACCTACGCGATGACGGTCCTGGCGGCCAACAAGGCCGCCCGGCTGTCGGGGGACCGCGCGACGTTCGGCCGGGTCGAGGTGCTGCCCAACGGCACCAACGCGGTGCCGTCGCGGGTGACCGGCTGGCTGGACGCCCGCGCGTCCTCCGCCGGCGCGCTGGAGGCGCTGGTCGAGCGGGTCACGACCCAGGCCCGCGAGCGGGCCGAGCGCGACGGCACCACCCTCACCGTGACCGCGGAGTCGGTGTCGGGGTCGGTCTCGTTCGACCCCGACCTCGCGGGCGCCCTGGCCACCGGTCACGCCGGCGGCGACTGGCCCGTGCTGCCGACCCAGGCCGGCCACGACGCGGGCGTGCTGTCCGGGGCCGGCATCGCGACGGCGATGCTCTTCGTGCGCAACCTCACGGGGATCTCGCACAGCCCTGCCGAGCACGCCGAGGTCCCCGACTGCCTGGCCGGCGTCGACGCCCTGGCCGAGTCGCTCACGAGGCTGAGCACGTGACGGCGTACCTCCTGGAGCGGGCGTGGCTGCCCTCGCCCGGCGGCGGGCGGGTGCACGACGACGTGCTCGTCGAGGTCGAGGGCGGGCGGTTCACGCGGGTCGAGGTGGGTGGTGGCGACCCTGCTGCCACCCGTCTGCCCGGCCTGACCCTCCCCGGCCTCGCCAACGCCCACAGCCACGCGTTCCACCGCGCCCTGCGGGGGCACGTGCAACGCGACCGCGGGACGTTCTGGACCTGGCGCGAGCAGATGTACGCCGTCGCCGGGCGCCTCACGCCCGATCTCTACCGGGCACTGGCGACCGCGGCCTTCCGCGAGATGGCGGCCGCGGGCTACACGTCGGTCGGGGAGTTCCACTACCTGCACCACCGGGCGGACGGCTCGCCGCACGACGCGCCGCTGGCCATGCGCGAGGCCCTCGTCGAGGCTGCCGCCACCGCCGGGATCCGGCTGGTGCTCCTCGACACGGCCTACCTCTCCAGCGGCTTCGGCGCCCCGGCCGAGGGGGTCCAGCGCCGCTTCTCCGACGGTACGGCGGCAGCCTGGTCGGCCCGCGCCGGTGACGGTCCCGCCGCGATCCACTCGGTGCGGGCCGTGCCCCGCGCCGAGCTCGGCGTCTTCCGCGGCCGCGACCCCCTGCACGTCCACCTCTCGGAGCAGCCCGCGGAGAACGAGGCGTGCCTGGCGGCGTACGGGCTGACCCCGACGGGGCTGCTGCACGCCGAGGGCCTGCTCGGCCCCGGCACGACCGTCGTCCACGCCACCCACCTCACCGACGACGACATCGCGCTGCTCGGCAGCACGCGCACCCACGTCTGCCTGACCCCCACCACCGAGCGCGACCTCGCCGACGGCATCGGACCGGGGCGGCGGCTGGCCGACGCGGGTTGTCGGCTGAGCATCGGCAGCGACAGCCACGCGGTCGTCGACCCGTTCGAGGAGCTGCGGGGGCTGGAGATGCACGAACGGCTCGCCACGGGGGAGCGTGGGCACTTCACGGCCGCCGAGCTGCTCGACATCGGCACCGCCCACGACGTCCTCGGGGTGACCGACGCCGGCCGGATCGAGGTCGGCGCGCGCGCCGACCTGGTCACCCTCGACACCGCCTCCCCCCGCACGGCGGGCACCGGGCTCGACGGTCCGGCCGACGAGCACACAGCCGTCTTCGCCGCCACCGCCGCCGACGTCACCCACGTCCTGGTCGACGGCCGGGTCGTGCACCGCCGCGGCGACGAGCCCGAGGTGGGCCTCCTGCTCGCCGAGGCGATCGCGCGGGTCCGCTCATGACCGCCGAGCCGGCAGCTCCGAACCCCCGACCCGGCAGTTGTGCCCCGCCGAGCCGTCGATCGCGGACCGTGGCAGGTGCCAGAGTGACGGCTCGAGGGTTCGGAAGTGACGGCTCGGCGGGGAGGAGCAGCGCGTGACGGCGACGGTGATCACGGGGATCGGCGAGCTGGTCACCAACGACCCTGAACGGGACGGGCTGCTCGGGATCGTCAGCGACGCGGCGGTCGTCGTCGAGGGCGACCGGGTCGCGTGGGTCGGCCCGGCCGCGGGGGCGCCGGCCGCCGACGCCGCGGTCGACGCCGGGGGGCGCGCGGTGCTGCCCGGGTTCGTCGACAGCCACAGCCACCTGGTCTTCGCCGGCGACCGGGCGCAGGAGTTCGCCGCGCGCATGAGCGGCACGCCGTACGCCGCTGGAGGGATCCGCACCTCCGTCGCGGCGACCCGCGCCGCCACCGACGAGGAGCTGCTGGCGCGTGCCGCCCGACTGGTGCAGGAGATGCTGCGCCAGGGCACGACGACGGTGGAGATCAAGTCCGGCTACGGCCTCACCACCCGCGACGAGGCGCGCTCGCTCGCTGTCGCCCGCCAGCTGACCGAGCACACGACCTTCCTGGGCGCGCACGTCGTGCCCCAGGAGCACGCCGACGACCCGGCCGGCTACGTCGAGCTCGTCACCGGGCCGATGCTCGAGGCCTGCGCGCCGCACGCACGCTGGATCGACGTGTTCTGCGAGACCGGTGCCTTCGACGTCGACCAGGCCCGGGCAGTCCTGGTCGCCGGCGAGGCCGCGGGCCTGCGCGGCCGGCTGCACGCGGGCCAGCTCGGGCCGGGCCCCGGCGTACGGCTCGCCTGCGAGCTCGGGCTGCTCGCCGTGGACCACTGCACCTACCTCGAGCCCGAGGACGTCGTCGCCCTGCGCGCCTCCGGGACGATCGCGACCCTGCTGCCGGGGGTCGAGTTCTCCACCCGCCAGCCCTACCCCGACGCCCGGGCCCTCCTCGACGCGGGCGTGCGGGTCGCGCTGGCCAGCGACTGCAACCCGGGCTCGTGCTTCACCTCCTCGATCCCGTTCTGCGTCGCGCTCGCCGTGCGCGAGATGGGCATGACCCCCGCCGAGGCGGTCCACGCGGTCACCGCGACCGCCGCGGCCGCGCTCGACGAGGACGGTCCCCGCGGCGTCGGGCGGATCGTGCCCGGCCGCCGCGCCGACCTCGTGGTGCTCGACGCACCGAGCCACGTCCACCTGGCCTACCGCCCCGGCGTCCCCCTCGTCGCAGGTGTCTGGCAGCAGGGCCGCCCGGTCGTCTGAGGGCGGACGTCGCCGTCCCCCGGACCCGGCCCCGGCCCCGGCCCCGGCCCCGGCGAGCGTGCCGCGACGCGAGCGCGATAGACCGAGGCATGATCGCCCCATGACTTCTCGGGTCCTGGCCGCTGCAGGTGTCGTCCTCGTCGGGGTGGTGGTGCTCGGGTGCTCGACCGACGACGAGGACCCGGCGGAGCCCTTCGTGGACGGGGACGCCGTGGTCGTCACCCTCGACGACGTCGAGGAGCCGTTGCGGATCCGGTCGGAGGGGACGCTGGCCCGGCTCAACGACGAGGTGTCGACCTGGCTGTTCCTCGCGGACCACATCAGCTGGGACGACCTGACCGCCGAGGACCTCGCGTCGCTGCAGGAGGAGCTCAACGCGGCGATCGACGCGGCACGTCCGGACGACCTGTTCGAGCTGTCGCGCCTCTCGGTCCACGCGGAGGGGACGGCGGGCTACTGCCTGACCCGCGCCCTGGACGGCGACCTCGTCGTCGCGGAGGCGGAGCGGTCGGCCGACGGGTCGGGCATGACGACATCGCAGGTGGGGACCGAGAGGGAGCCGCTGACCTCCGAGGACCTGCGCACCAAGACCTTGGACCTCGACGTCTGCGTCCCACCGGACCTCTAGGGCCGGGCGTCGGACCCGACTGAGGTACCTCCGGGCGCCGGTCTGAGGTAGGCGCGGCCCGCGGATAGGGAGGTCGTCCGATGTGGGGCGCCACCTCAGACGACGAACCTCGTCGATGTCAGCCGGAGTCACCGGCCGACGACGACGAGGAGCACGACATGACCTACGACAGCACCGGCTACCTCAAGGCCGAGCTCGACTACCGCGCCGCGCGGATCGCGGCGAGCACCCGTGGCGGGCGCCGCCGACACGTCCGGGTCCCGCTGGCGCGCCGCCCCTCCGACAGCATCCGCTGACCGGTCCCGCCGTGGCTTCCGGCAACGGCACCGCCGCACCCGCGATCATGGACCCCGTGGTGACCCCCACCAGCCGAGTCCTGGTCGGCCGAGACGCGGAGCTGGCCGAGCTCTGCTCCCTGCTGGGCGTCCGTGCGTCCGGCCAGCGGCGTACGACGTCGGCGGTCCTGCTCGGGGGCGACGCCGGGGTCGGGAAGACCCGGCTGCTCACCGAGCTGCGCGACCTGGCGTTCACCGAGGGCTGGCAGGTCGTCGCGGGGCACTGCCTCGACTTCGGCGACTCGGCCCTGCCCTACCTGCCGTTCACCGAGATCCTCGGCCGGCTGGCCACCGACCACCCCGACGCCGTCGCCGAGGTCAGCGCCGCGCACCCCGCGCTGGCGCGGCTCCAGCCCGGCCGGCGGGTGCTCGGCGGCGAGCTGACCGGCGAGCCGGCGAGCGGCGCGCTGGACCGCACCGAGCTGTTCGAGGCGCTGCACGCCCTGCTGACCGCAGTCTCCCGCACCGCGCCGCTGCTCGTCGTCGTCGAGGACGCCCACTGGGCCGACCGCTCGACCCGCGACGTCCTGTCCTTCCTGTTCAGCCGCCCGCTCGAGCGTGTGGCGCTGGTCGTGTCCTACCGCGCCGACGACCTGCACCGCCGGCACCCGCTGCGCCGCCAGGTCGCGGAGTGGGCGCGGCTGCGCGACGTCGGGAGGGTCCAGCTCGGCCCGCTGCCCGAGCGCGCCGTGCGGGACCTGGTCGCCGAGCTCGCCCCCGAGCTCCCCGAGGACCGGCTGCGGGCGGTGACCGCCGATGTCGTGGCCCGCGCCGAGGGCAACGCCTTCTTCGTGGAGGAGCTCGTGGGGGCCGCGACGTCCTGCGGCGGCACCACCGACCTGCCCGTCGACCTGGCCGACGTCCTGCTCGTCCGCCTCGACCGCCTCGACGACACCGCGCGTCACGTCGTCCGCGCCGCCAGCGCCGCGGGTCGCCGGGTCGGCCACGACATGCTCCGCGCGACCGCCGGTCTCGACGACGCCGCGCTCGACGCGGGCCTGCGCGGCGCGGTCGACCTCAACGTCCTCGTCGCCGACCGGGGCGCCTACGCCTTCCGCCACGCCCTGCTCGCCGAGGCGGTCTACGACGACCTGCTGCCCGGCGAGCGGGTGCGGTTGCACGCGGCGTACGCCGCCGCCCTGAGCGCGGGCTCCGCCCCCGGCACCGCGGCCGAGCTGGCCCGCCACGCCCGCGCCGCGATGGACCTCGACACGGCCCTGCAGGCCTCGGTGCGCGCCGGTCGGGAGGCCGCCCTCGTCGGCGGGCCCGACGAGGCCGCCCAGCACCTCCAGCAGGCGCTCGAGCTGCTGGCCGATCCAAGCCGCCGTGCCGACCCGGACGGGCTCGACGTGTCCAAGCTGGCCGTCGAGGCCGGCGACGCGCTCAACGCCGCCGGGCACCCGGCCCGGGCCGCCGCACTGGTCGGCGAGCAGCTCGACCGGCTGGGGCCCGACGCGCCTGCGGCCGTCCGTGCGCGGCTGCTCTCGGCGCGGGCGTCCTACCTCTACGTCGTCGACACCGAGGAGGACATCCTCGCGCTGTCCCAGCAGGCCGTGGACCTGCTGCCGGAGGACGCCGGCGGCCTGCGGGCGCGCGTGCTCGCCGCGCACGCGCGGATCCTCGCCGGCTGCGAGAGGTACGACGAGGCGCGGGCCGCCGGGCTGGAGGCGCTGGCCCTCGCCGAGCGGCTGGACCTGCAGGCGCTCGCGTCCGAGGCGACCACCACCGTCGCGGGGCTGAAGAACGCCCCCGTCGACCGGGTCCGGGCCGCGCTCGCCGACGCCGTCGCGCAGGCCGAGGCGGTCGGCGCGCTCAATGCCGAGCTGCGGGGGCGGTTCCTGCTGGCCCGGTCCTTCCAGGACGCCGGCGAGTGGGACGAGGCCGTCACCTGGCTGCGCAGCGCCGTGGACCGGGCCCGGGCGGGGCGGGTGCCGTGGGCGCCGTACGGCTTCGAGGCGCGCTGGCAGTGGTCCTGGATCGAGATGGTGCGCGGCGACTGGGAGACCGCCGGCCGGCTCACCGACACCACTGGCGAGCTGCCGCCGCCGCTGTCCGCGGCGATGCTCGGCAGCATCGCCGTCGCGATGGCGCACGCGCGTGGTGAGGACGTCGCGCGGCCGCTGCGCGAGCTGCGGCGCTCGTGGCCGCTCGAGGGCGCGGTCGCCATCGGCTCGGCCGGCGTGGAGATCCTGGCGAGCGCGGAGCCGCTGGTGGTCCACGACGCCGCGGTGGCCGTGCTGTCCCGCCTGTGGCACCCGCTGTTCAGCGCGCGGGTGCGGCTCGCGGCGACCACGATCGGGGCGCTGGCCGACCGGGCCGACAGCCTCGAGGCGGGCCGGCGCGAGGAGGTGCTCGCGGCCGTGGGGCGGCTGCTCGCCGACGGCCACCGGGTGCTGGAGCACCAGGACGACTGGGGCCCGGAGGGCCGCGCCTGGGCGACGCGGCTGGAGGCCGAGGCGATGCGCGCGCGGTGGCTGCTCGGGGCCGACGTCGACCAGGAGACGCTGGTGGCGTCGTGGCGGGCCGCCGTGTCGGCGTACGACGGCCTCGGGCACGTCCTGGAGACCGCCCGGTGCCGGGTCGTGCTGGCGACCGTGCTCAGGGCGGCGGGCGACACCGCGGGTTCCCGCGAGTCGGCCGATCTCGCCCGCGCCACCGCCCAGCGGCTCGGTCTCGCGCCGATGCTGGAACAGCTGCGCGCCCTCGGCTCGACCCCCGCGCGGACCCCGCCCGGCGGGTCCGAGCCGGCCGCGGACCTGACCCCGCGCGAGCGCGAGATCCTGGTCCTCGTGGCCCAGGGTCGCTCCAACGGCGAGATCGGCAAGCAGCTGTTCATCAGCACCAAGACCGTCTCGGTCCACGTGTCCAACATCCTGGCCAAGCTCGGTGCCGCCGGCCGCACCGAGGCCGCCGCCATCGCCCGCCGCCGCGGCCTGCTCCCCTGACCGGACCCGCTCACTCGGCACCCGTTCGAGTGAGCGTCGAACCAGCGCCGAGTCAGCGTCGAACCAGCGCCGGGTCAGCGGGTCAGTAGCCCCGGGGCTTCCCGTCGCGGCGCAGCCAGTCGTCGAAGAGCTCGTCCAGCTGCTCCCCGGAGACCTTCTCGGCCAGGCGCTCGAGGTCGCGGGTGCGGACGTTGTCGTAGGCGAAGTCGGCCGCCCAGCGGCGGGCGAGGTCGAGGAAGTCGCGGGTGCCGATCTCGCGGCGCAGGGCGTGCAGGGTCATGGCACCGCGGGCGTAGACGGGCTCGCCGAAGAGGTCGGCGGGGTCGGTGAACTTCACGGGAGCCGGGCTCCACAGGTCGTCGTCGGCGTCGCGGGAGTAGAGCGCGTCGAAGTGCTCCTGCGGGGTGCGGCCGCCGCGCGCTCCCGACCACATCCACTCGGTGTAGGTCGCCCACCCCTCGGCCAGCCAGATGTCGTGCCAGTCGGTGAGGGTCACGGAGTTCCCGAACCACTGGTGCGCGGTCTCGTGGACCACCGTCGAGGTGTCCGCGCCGTCGGGCGGGTAGAACGGCCGACCCTGGGTCTCGAGGGCGTAGCCGACGTACGCGTCGTCCACGACGTGCCCACCGGAGGAGAACGGGTAGGGACCGAAGAGCTCCTCGCAGAACGCGATCACCTCGGGCAGCACCTCGCGCGCCCGCTCGGACCCACCCACCAGGGAGTCCTCGAAGAACCACAGCGGCAGCCGCCGCCCGTCGACGGAGGTCACCGAGGACTCCACGACGTCGTAGCGCCCGAAGCCGACCATCGCCAGGAACGTCGACATCGGCTCCTCCTGGCGCCAGGTCCACGTGGTGCCGGTGCCGTGCGGGGCGGTCTCCACGAGCTCGCCGTTGGCGACCGCGGAGTACCCCGCCGGTGCCGAGAGACGGTAGGTGAAGCGGGCCTTGTCGCCGGGGGTGTTGTTGGAGGGCAGCCAGCTCATCGCGCCGACCGGTTCGTTGATCGCGATCGCGCCGTCACTGGTGCGCACCCAGCCCTCGGTGCTGCCGTCGGCGTCCACGACCTCCGGGGGCCGCCCGTCGTAGGAGACCGTCACCGTGAAGCGACCGGCATCGACCACCGCCGACGGCGTCACGACCAGCTCGGTGCCCTCGCGGGTCCACCGCGCCGGCTGTCCGTCCACCAGGACGGAGGTGACCCGGGGGCCGTCGAAGTCGAGGTGGAAGCTGCGCATCGCGGTGCGCGCCACCGCGCGGATCCGCACCGTGGCGATCGCCCGGTTCGTCGTCGGCTGGTAGTCGATGCCGACGTCGTAGGCCCGCACCTGGTAGCCCGCGTTGCCCTGCCCGGGGAAGAGCGACTCCCGCGGCGCCGCCACCGAGGAGGCGCCCAGCAGCCCGACGAGGAGCGACCCTGCGAGGCCGGCAGCGAGCGCCGACGTCGTCCGTCGCGGGGTGGAGGTCACCCGAGGACGATATGCGCTCGCGCGCCACCGCGTGGCGGTGTCAGCATTCCCCCTCGTGATGACCCGGTGGTGACACAGTGATCGCCCGGCTGCGTGCCCTGCGCGTCGACGTGACCCCGCTGCGCACCTCGCGTGACTTCCGGCTGCTGCTGGTGGCGGGCACGGTGTTCTACCTCGGCGCGATGGTCACCTACGTCGCCATCCCCTACCAGGTCTACACGCTCACCGGCTCCAACTTCCTGGTCGGTGCGATCGGCATCGCCGAGCTCGTCCCCCTCGTCGTCTTCGGCCTGTACGGCGGTGCGCTGGCCGACCACGTGGACCGCCGCCGCCTCCTGGTGTGGACCGGGCTGGCCCAGGCCGCGGCGACGGCCGGGCTCGCGGCCAACGCCTTCGGTGCCTTCGGCGAGCCCAGCGTGCCGCTGGTCTTCGTGGTGGCCGTCGTCCTCGTCTCGACGTCCGCGATGCAACGGCCCTCGCGCGAGGCGCTGATGCCGCGCACGGTCCGCCACGACGAGCTGGTCGCCGCCAACGCGCTGTTCAGCCTGGGGATGCAGGTCGGGGTGCTCCTCGGCCCGGCCATCGGCGGCCTGCTGATCGCCTACGTCGGCCTCGGCTGGTGCTTCGTCGTCGACATCGTCGGCCTGCTGCTGGCCACCCTGATGTACGCCGCCATGCGGCCCTACCCGCACCGCGCCGAGACCACGCCGCCGTCGCTCTCCGGCGTCGCCGAGGGCATGCGCTACGCGATCGGTCGCCGCGACCTGCTCGGCACCTACCTCGTCGACATCGCCGCGATGGTGCTGGCCTTCCCCGTCGTCCTCTTCCCCGCGCTGGTCTCGGAGGTGTTCGCGCGACCCGAGCTGCTCGGGCTGCTCTACTCCGCCGAGACCGTCGGCGCCCTCGTCGCGACCGCGCTGTCCGGCTGGACCGCGCGCGTGCACCACCACGGCCGGGCGATCGTGCTCGCCGCGGCGGCGTACGGCGGGTTCATCGCCCTCGCCGGCGTGATGCCGTCGTTCTGGCTGGTGGCCGTGGCCCTGGCGTTCGCGGGCGCCGCCGACATGATCAGCGGCGTCTTCCGCTCGACCGTGTGGAGCCAGACCATCCCCGAGGCGATGCGGGGCCGGCTGGCCGGCATCGAGATGCTGTCCTACTCCCTCGGCCCGCTCGGTGGCCAGGTGCGCGCCGGCGTCACCGCCGACCTCTGGTCGGTGCGCGGCGCGATCACCTCCGGTGGCATTGCGTGCGTGGCGGGCGTGACGCTCACCGCCGTGTGGCTGCGCGACTTCTGGGGCTACGACGCCCGCTGCGATCCGCACGCCGTCGCCGAGCGGGAGGCTCGGGCAGCGGCGGGGGAGGTGTGAGGCGTCCGGGGATCCCTCCGGCCGCGCCGGCGCCGCCCGGGCTACCGGTCGAACGCCGCCCGCACCTGGGTCTCCGACAGTCCGTAGTCCTTCAGCGAGTAGCGGTGCGACGGCTTGGCGTGGCCGGTGCGCGCCTCCTCGTCGATCGCCTTCACGACCGCCTCGGCCTCGGCCGTCAGGGTCAGCCCGAACGCGTCGTACACACCGCGCACCGTGCCCATCGGGTCGGCCTGCAGGTCGGCGAAGTCGACGTCGACGAACTGGGCGGAGTCGTAGCGCGGCCGAGCGTCGTGGAAGGCGTGGTAGGCCCGCGACCACAGGTCGAGCTGCGTGTGGCCGATGACGCCGCCGACGTAGGTGTCGCTGTGGCCGGCGGTGGTGGCGGCCGACAGGGAGCACGACGAGGCGATGCAGACGACCGGGTCACGGCGCGTGTAGACGACGAGCGCGTCGGGGTAGACCGTCATGAGCGCGTCGAGCGCGGTCATGTGCGAGGGGTTCTTCAGCACCCAGCGCTTCTCGGGGTCGTTGAGCCCGATCAGCTGCAGGTTGGCCCTGTGCCGCTGGTAGGCGTCGGTCCAGTCCTGGCCCTTGAGCCAGTCGGTGTAGCGCGGCAGGTTGGCCAGCGACTCGTAGGAGTTGGACTTGCCGGTCTGGCGCAGCAGCCGCCAGCACTCCTCCTCCGAGGTCGCGTCCATGTAGTGGATCCCCATGAAGTCGGGGTCCTCGACGTGGTGCGCGGCGAAGGCCTGCTGCATCGCGGCGAAGATCGGGTCCGCGTCCCAGGTCTCGCGCGGGGGCCGCGGCTGGGGGTACTGCGTCAGCCACATCTCCAGCCCCTGGTGCGCGGGGTCCGCGGCCAGCAGCCGGTGCAGTGCGGTGGTGCCGGTGCGCGGCAGGCCCATGACGAAGATCGGCCGCTCAATCGGTACGTCGGCGTGTTGCGGCAGCGCGTTGAACTGCGCCTGGGTCAGCAGCCGGCCGACCAGCGCCGACTTCACCTCCGAGCGCTGGAAGTAGTTGCCGCGCCCGGTCAACCCGGCCTCGGGGGAGTTGAGGTCTTCGACGAGGACCCGCAGCCCCTCCTCGTGCGCGGTGCCGCCGAAGTCGTCCATCCCGACGGTCCGCACCGCCGCGGCCACGATGTCCTCGTAGCTCCCGACGTCGGCCCGCTCGCGGGTCATCACGTTGTCCGACATGTCAGTCGTGGAACTCGCCGCAGTCGACGGTCAGCATCTGCCCGGTCACCGCCGAGGCCAGGTCGCTGGCGAGGAACAGCGTCGCGCGGGCGACCTCCTCCGAGGACGCGAGCCGCTTGAGGTCGGTCGGCGCCGCCTTCTCGGCGTACACCTCCTCGTGCGTCTTGTTCTCCACGGCCGCGAGGAAGTCGAAGTAGCCGCGGTTGACGTCCTCGTAGATGTACGACGGCGCGACGCTGTTGACCCGGATCCCGCGCGGCCCGAGCTCGGTCGCCAGCGACGACGCGAGGTGCTCCAGCGCCCCCTTGGAGAGCTTGTACCCGGCGTACTCCGGCTGGCTGGAGAAGGCCACGCAGGAGTTGAGCATGATGATCGAGCCCTTCGACTCCGCCAGGGCGTCGGCGAAGAGCGCGGAGAGCCGCAGCGGGGCGAAGACGTTGGTCTCGTTGACCTTGGCCAGCTTGCGGGGGTCGATCTGGGTGATCGGGTCCATCGGCGGGATCGCGAAGGCGTTGTTGATGACGCAGTCGACCCGGCCGAAGGCCTCCAGGCTCTTCGCCACCAGGTTGGCGCGGGAGTCCTCGTCGGTGACGTCCGTGACGACGCTGGCCACCTCGGCACCGAGCGCGCGGACCTCGGCCGCCACCTCGTCGAGCCGGGCGGCCGTGCGGCTGGCGATCACCAGCTTCGCGCCCATCTTCGCCGCCTCGACCGCCAGCGACCGGCCCAGGCCGGGCCCGATCCCGGAGATCACGACCACCTTCCCCGCGAGCAGCGGGACGGGGGAGTAGCGCTCCTCGATGGAGGTGTCGTGCGCGTCGGCGTAGCCCAGGGTCTCAGTCACCCGGCGATACTAGAACGTGTTCTAGGTTTGGTCGAGAGGTCTGTGGGGGCAGGTCGGGAGCAGCCTGGCTGCCCCAGACCCACCGGCCCAGTGTCTCGCGGGGAGCCGCGCACCTGGGCGTGGCTCAGCCGGCGTCGGTCAGGGCGTCCTTCATCGCGACGTTGAGCCCGGCCTGCGGATCGGGGACCGGACCGGGGTCGTGGCTGGTCGAGGTGTCCTCGAGCCGCACCGGCTCGGGCAGGGCGGTGAAGTCGCGAGGGGTCGTCATGCAGCGACGGTACGCCGCTGTGGGGGTCGTGACGAGGGGTGCGCCCCGACGACCGCTCGGTGCTGGTCAGCTGATCATCCGGCGGGCCACCCCGCGCTGCCGGGCGGCGATCCGCGCGGCGTACTCCTCGGCGGTGAGCGGCGCCAGGTGCGGCAGTCGCGAGGGCACGTCGGTCAGCTTCACCACCTCGACGCTCGGCCCGTCCTCGGGGCCGAGGTCGCGCTCGAGACGCTGCCAGCGCAGCATCATCGAGCCGGTGCGGTGGCCGGTGGTCTCCAGCCAGTTCGCGAGGTACGGCGCTGCCGGGTCGCCCGAGGGCGGGTGCTCGGAGACGACGAACCGCATCACGCCGTCGGGGTCGCAGGCCGACTGCGCCTTGGTCAGCGAGGTCTGGTGGGTCTCGTAGTCGGTCGAGGCGTACCAGTCCGAGCCCACCTGGATCGCCTGGTAGGCGGCCTCGTCGCACCGCGGGACCGACACGATCATCGCCTCGTCCTCGGCCAGTGCGTAGTGGCCGATCGAGGAGCGCTGCGAGGAGAGCCCGCCCGGGGTGGACTGCGGCGCGGTGAGGGTGTTGACCGGCTCGGCGTACTGGAACCAGTGGGGGAAGGCGAACCACGTGCGGATCGAGGAGGTGATCGAGCGGGCGGCCACCTCGTACTTCTTGGTCAGCAGCTCGCGGGTGAGCGGCCTGGCCGGCTGCCCGAGCGTGTCGGTGCGCTCGATGGTGATCCAGCCGGGCTCCTCAATCTCCCAGTCGCAGAACACCTCGCGCACGATCATCGTCTTGGCGCCCGGCTCGGCGACGTAGGTGAACTCGAAGGACCCGTCGGCGTCCCGCTCGAGCTCGCGGTCGTCGAAGGCCATGAGCGAGGTGGCCGCGGAGTCGGCGGTGTAGGCCCCGCCCATGACCTGGAACGACAGGTCGGCGGAGGTGCCGCGACGGCCGCGGACGACGTACTCCACGCCCTCGCGGAGGTAGGCGTTGAAGTAGATAGCGTCGGGGTTGTCCAGGCCCTGGCGGGAGAACTGGTGGGTCGGCTGGACGAAGAGCGGCCGGTCGAGGTCGTAGTCGAAGGCGGTCTGCATCGCCATCCGGATCCGCCCGGACAGGTAGTCGTAGCCCTCGAGCAGGTCGGCCTCGGAGCGGATGAACGGCGCGGCCGCGACCAGCCGCTCGCCCTCGGCGATGGCCTCGCGCAGGGGGGCGGTGAGGTCCCAGGAGCCGTCGGTGCCGGGGACGTCGGGGTTGGCCGCGGGCTCGGTGCCGTGGGGGGCGTGCGTCATGACAGCGCTCCCGGGCTCAGCCGTTGACCTTGGCGATGACGTTCTCGGCGTACTGCTCGAGGTTGCGGATCTTGGTCTCCAGCGGCTCGGTGTCGGGACCCTTGATGTAGGGGACCCGGAAGCCGACGATGCAGTCGGTGACGCCCTTGTCCTCCAGGCGCTTGATCCCGTCGACGGAGTAGGCGTCGAAGGAGATGACGTGCACCTCGAAGTCGTCGCGGGTGTCGCCCTCCTCCTCGCGGATCTCCTTCAGCCGCACGAGCAGGCGGTCCAGCTCCTCGCCGTCGCCGCCGGCGTGCATCCAGCCGTTGCCCTTGCGCACGGCCCGGCGCAGCGCGGCGTCGACGTGGCCGCCGACGAGCAGCGGGATCGGTGCCGGGGCGGCCGGGCACTGCTTGAGCGACTCGATCTCGTAGAACTCCCCGGAGTAGGAGAAGTACTCGCCCGTGGTCAGCCCCTTGAGGATGTCCATGCACTCGTCCATCCGCTTGCCGCGCTTCTCCCACGGCACGCCGAGGGCCTCGAAGTCCTCGGGCCACGGCGAGAGCCCGACGCCCAGGCCGAGCCGGCCGCCGGAGAGGTGCGCCAGCGACGAGGCCTGCTTGGCGACCAGCACCGGCGGGCGGACGGGCAGCTTCAGCACGAAGGGCGTGAGGCGCAGCGTCGTGGTGTGCGCGAAGAGGTGCGCGCACAGGATCATCGTCTCGATGAACTCCTTGCCCTCGAGGAACTCCCGGTCACCGGTGTCGGTGTAGGGGTACGTGGAGTTCGAGTGCTCGGGGTAGATCAAGGAGTCCGCGACCGTCATCGACGTGTAGCCGGCGGCCTCGGCGGCCTGCGCGAGGGGGGCGTAGTAGCTGGCCTGGGTCATCGCCTCGGCGTAGGTGAACCGCATGACCCGAACAGTAGAACCTGTTCTACATTTGTGCCAGAGTCCCGCTCGTGGACCTCGCAGAGATCAGCGACCGGCTGGAGATCGCCGACGTCGTCACCCGCTACACCCGGGCCATCGACACCGGTGACTGGGACAAGCTGGACACCGTCTTCACGCCCGACGCCGACATCGACTACGTGCAGTCCGGCGGCATCCACGACACCTACGCCGTCGTGAAGCCGTGGCTGGCCGAGATGCTGCCCGCCTTCTTCCCGCACCGCATGCACACGATCGGGCAGGTCGACGTGCCGTGGACCCCGGGCGCCGACGAGCTCGAGGTCTGCGCCTACTTCGACAACCCGATGCCGATGGACGACGGCCAGGGCGGCACCAAGATCGTCGAGGTCGGTGGGATCTACCACCACACGATGGTCCGGACCGCCGACGGCTGGCGCTCGCGCAAGCTGGTCGAGCAGGTCGTCTGGAAGCGAGGGTTGTAGTGGGCCTCCCCGAGGAGCGCCCGCCCGGCCTGGACTCCCCGATGACCGCGCGGATCATCAAGTACGGCGCCAAGGCGCAGGTCGCGGTCTTCCGCGCCACCAACGGCCGGATCGGGCGCAACTGGCGCATCGGCGCCGGCTGGAGGAAGCCGGTCCCGACGCTGCTCCTGCACCACGTCGGCCGCAGGTCCGGCACCGAGTTCACCACCCCCCTGCTCTACCTGCGCGACGGCGACGGACCCGGCGCCGACCTGGTGGTCGTCGCCTCGCAGGGCGGGCTGCCCAAGAACCCCCAGTGGTTCCACAACGTGGTGGCCGGCCCCGGCTGCGCCGTGAGCCTGCCCGGCCGTCGCCGGGTCCCCGTGCATGCCCGCCAGGCCTCGCCCGAGGAGAAGGCCGCGCTGTGGCCCCGCCTCGTCGACCTGTACGCCGACTTCGCGAAGTACGCCGAGTGGACCGACCGGGACATCCCGGTCGTCGTCCTGAGCCCCCGCTGAGCCCGGCCGAGCGCGGACCCGGCTTGGCTCGACCCGCCCCGGACGCGATGATGGACCGGTGATCGACCGGCTGCGCGACGAGGACCACCCCGTGCTGACGGGCCTGGTCGCCCTCGTGGCGGTCGGGCTGGTCGTCGGACTCGTGCTCGGGGGTGTCGCGCTCGGCGCGACCCGCGTGCTCGGTGTCGGCGGCGAGGACACCTCGGCCACCGCCAGCGACGACGTCGACTTCTTCCTCCCCAAGCCGTCCCCGACCGACGGCCCGTCGGGCCCGCTCATCACCCTGGCTCCCGAGGAAGGTGGCGCCTCGGAGTCCGCGTCGACCCGGCCCGAGCCGGAGGAGACCGAGGAGATCGAGGACGCCGAGGGCGAGATCACCCTCTCGGCGGGGCAGACCACGGTCGGCGTCATGCAGAACATCGACCTCACCGGGGTCTACCCCGGTGGCGAGGGTGCGGTGCTGCAGGTGCAGAAGTTCAGCGGCGGCTGGCAGGACTTCCCGGTCACGGCCGTGGTCAGCAACGAGACCTTCGCGACGTACGTCCAGACGAGCTCCCAGGGCGTCAACCGCTTCCGGGTCGTCGACAGCGAGACCGGCATCGCCTCCAACGAGATCAAGGTGACGGTGGGATGAGTCGGGCGCTGCCCGCCGCGGCGGTGCTGCTGCTCGCCCTCGTCCTCGCCGCCTGCGGTGGCGACGACCCCGTGGAGATGCCGACCGTCGACGGCGCGCCCGCCGCCGACGCCGGCGACACGGTCGCTGGGCTGCAGGTCCGGCCCGTGCTCGGGCAGCTCGCCGAGCTGGGGTGCGACGTCGACGGCGAGCCGGAAGCGCCCGGCAACGCGCCGGCCGACGAGGAGGCCGCACTGTGCGACCTCGACGGCATCGGCTACCGCCTCGGCCCCGCGGTCGCGGGGCAAGAGGGCGTGGAGGCCGCCGAGCTCTACCGCACGGGCGAGGCCTGGCGGATCCAGGTGACCCTCGATCCCGAGGCCACGGACGCCGTGGCGGGGCTCGCCGAGGACGCCGCCTCGTCCGACAGCCAGATCGCCCTCGTCGTCGACGGGCTGGTGCTCAACGCACCCACCGTCGGCGGGACGATCGGCGGCACGCTCCAGCTCGTCGGGAGCTGGACCGGCGCCCAGGCCGAGGACTACCGCGCGCGGATCGCGCCGTAGCCCCCGGGCCCGGAGCGCCAGGAGCTCACTCCGGCACGTAGTCGAAGGGGTCGGGTCCGCGACGACCCGAGGGCCCGCGGTCCAGGGCGCTGATCTGCGCGACCTCCTCCGGGCTCAGCTCGAAGTCGAAGATCGCGAAGTTCTCCTCCATCCGCTCACGCTTAGTCGTCTTCGGGAAGACGATGTCGCCGCGCTCGACGTGCCAGCGCAGGGTCACCTGGGAGGCGGTCCGCCCGTGCGCCGCGGCGATCTTGCCGATCACCTCGTCGTCCAGGACGTCCCCCTGCGCGATCGGGCTCCACGCCTCGACCTCGACGCCGTGGCGGATCGAGGCGGCCCTGGCCTCCTCGTTCGGGAAGTAGGGGTGCACCTCGATCTGGTTGACCGCCGGCACCACGCCGGTCTCCTCCACGATCCGGTCGAGGTGCGCGGGCTGGAAGTTGGACACGCCCACCGACGTCGCGCGCCCCTCGGCCACGAACTCGGTCAGCGTGCGCCACGTCGAGACGAAGTCGCCGCCGTACAGCGTCGGGAGCGGCCAGTGGATGAGGAACAGGTCCACCCGGTCCAGGCCCAGCTCGGTGAGGGTGCGGTCGAACGCGCGGCGGGCGTCGTCGGGGCGGTGGAAGCCGTTGTTGAGCTTGGAGGTCACGTAGAGCTCGTCGCGGGCGATGCCGGAGTCGGCGATCGCGCGACCCACGCCTGCCTCGTTCTGGTACATCTGCGCGGTGTCGATGTGGCGGTAGCCCACCTCGAGGGCGGTGCTGACCGTGGCAGCCGTCTCCTCGGGCGGCACCTGGAACACGCCGAATCCGAGCTGCGGGATCTGCGTCTGGTCGTTCAGGGTGATCGTGGGAACGGTCATGCCCTCCACAACACCAGCCGGTGGACCGGTATTCACCACCCGCCGGGGATCGTGAGGACCCTCACGCCACAATGACCGGGTGCACTACACCGAGTACGACACCCGCCTCGCGGCCTACGCCGTCGTCACCGACGACGAGGGCCGGGTGCTGCTCGCGCTGTGGAACGAGGGCGCGCGGCGGCAGTGGACCCTGCCGGGTGGCGGCCTGGAGCTGCACGAGCGAGCCGAGGAGGGGGTCGTCCGCGAGGTCCTCGAGGAGACGGGGTACGACGTCGAGGTCGACGCCCTGCTGGGCGTCGACTCCTACGTCCTGCCCTCCGAGCGACGCTCGCTCGACACCCGCCGGCCGATGAAGGCCTTCCGGGTCATCTACCGCGCCCACGTCGTCGGGGGCGAGCTGACCCACGAGGAGGACGGCAGCACCGACGAGGCGGCGTGGTTCCCGCTGGCGGAGGTGTCCTCGCTGGACCGGGTCTCGGTCGTCGACATCGCGCTGGGGATGGCGGGCCTGCGCTGAGGCCCTGCGTCCGGGGCCTCGGGTCTGGTGTTCGGCTGCCTCATCCCTCGACCCAGGGCCGGGCCGGCAGGAGGATCAGTCGTCATCCGGCAGCGTCTTGACCTCGCGGTCCCCGACCGTGGGGCGCCCCTGGTTGCGCTCTGGGCTCAGTCCGAGGTGGGGACCAGGAAGCGCTTCTTGGCCGACACGGTGGGGCCGGCGCCGACGAGGGGGAGCTCGGGGTCGGGGAAGCCGCCGCAGGCACGGATGGTGGCCTCGGAGGCGGCGTTGTCGAGGTCGCAGGTGACCAGGGCCTCCTCGACACCGAGGTCGGCCAGGACCTCGAGGGAGCCGCGGAGGATGGCGGTGGCGTAGCCCCGGCGCCGGTACGCCGGGCGGACGCCGTACCCGACGTGACCGCCCCAGGTGGCGAGGAATTCGTTGAGCTCGTGACGGATGGAGACGCGGCCGACCAGCGCCCCGTCGACCTCGGCGACAAGGAGCGAGGAGCACACCATGCGTCCGCGCAGCGACCGGCCGTGCCGCACTTCCTCAAGCCAGGCGAGGTACTCGGCCCAAGTGCCCGCTTCGTCGCGAAAGAGCAGAAAGCCGAATCCGTCGGCGGCCAGCTCATGGTGGGCGGCCCGGGCCTCGGCCTCGTCGTCGAGGTGGAAGGGGCGCAGGATCAGCGGGCCGGTCATGAATCCAGCAGACCAGGGAATGGATCGGGACGCGACTGCATTGAGCCCAGTGAGCAAAGTTGAGCGCATCGGACTCAGGTAACTTGCCTGACGTATCGGAGCGACGCAGACTTGCCGCGATCCCCCGAACTCTCGAACTCAAGCTGGAGGTAGCACCATGGCGCGAGCCGTCGGTATCGACCTGGGCACCACGAACTCCGTCGTGTCCGTCCTGGAGGGTGGCGAGCCCACCGTCATCGCCAACGCCGAGGGTGCTCGGACGACCCCGTCCGTCGTCGCCTTCGCCAAGAACGGCGAGGTCCTCGTCGGTGAGGTCGCCAAGCGGCAGGCCGTCACCAACGTCGACCGCACCATCCGCTCGGTCAAGCGCCACATGGGCACCGACTGGAAGCAGAAGATCGACGACAAGGACTTCACGCCGCAGCAGATCAGCGCGTTCGTCCTGCAGAAGCTCAAGCGCGACGCCGAGGCCTACCTCGGCGAGACGGTCACCGACGCGGTCATCACCGTGCCGGCGTACTTCTCCGACGCCCAGCGCCAGGCCACCAAGGAGGCCGGCGAGATCGCGGGCCTCAACGTCTCGCGCATCGTCAACGAGCCGACCGCGGCCGCCCTGGCCTACGGCCTGGACAAGGGCGAGGACCAGATGATCCTGGTCTTCGACCTCGGTGGCGGCACCTTCGACGTCTCCCTGCTCGAGGTCGGCGAGGGCGTCGTGGAGGTCAAGGCGACCTCGGGCGACAACCACCTCGGTGGCGACGACTGGGACGCCCGCGTCGTGGACTGGATGGTCAAGAAGTTCAAGGACAACAACGGTGTCGACCTGGCTGCGGACAAGATCGCCAAGCAGCGCCTGCAGGAGGCCGCGGAGAAGGCCAAGATCGAGCTGTCCTCCTCCAGCGAGACCACCATCCACCTGCCCTACATCACCCACGGCGAGTCCGGCCCGCTGCACTTCGAGGAGCGGCTGACCCGCGGTGAGTTCCAGCGGCTGACCGCCGACCTGCTCGAGCGCACCAAGGCCCCGTTCCAGGCCGTGCTCAAGGACGCCGGCGTCGCGATCTCCGCGATCGACCACGTGGTCCTGGTCGGTGGCTCGACCCGCATGCCGGCCGTGACCGACGTGGTCAAGGAGCTGCTCGGCGGCAAGGAGCCCAACAAGGGCGTCAACCCCGACGAGGTCGTCGCCAACGGCGCGGCCCTGCAGGCCGGCGTGCTCAAGGGCGAGGTCAAGGACGTCCTGCTCCTCGACGTCACCCCGCTGTCGCTGGGCATCGAGACCAAGGGCGGCGTCATGACCACCCTGATCGAGCGCAACACGACGATCCCGACCAAGCGCTCGGAGATCTTCACCACCGCCGACGACAACCAGCCCTCGGTGGAGATCAAGGTCGCCCAGGGCGAGCGCCAGATGTGGAGCCAGAACCAGCCCCTGGGCAACTTCGAGCTCACCGGCCTGCCGCCCGCGCCGCGCGGCGTGCCGAAGATCGAGGTCACCTTCGACATCGACGCCAACGGCATCGTCCACGTCACCGCGAAGGACCAGGCCTCCGGCAAGGAGCAGTCGATGACGATCTCCGGCGGCTCCGCGCTGTCGAAGGACGACATCGACCGGATGGTCAAGGAGGCCGAGCAGTACGCCGAGGAGGACGCCAAGCGTCGCGCGGCCGTCGAGACCCGCAACCAGGCCGAGCAGCTGGTCTACACGACCGAGAAGTTCCTCGGTGACAACGCCGACAAGCTGCCCGAGGACGTCAAGACCGAGGTCCAGGCCGACGTCGACGCGCTCAAGGCCACCCTGGAGAACGCCGAGGCCGACGCCGAGGAGATCCAGGCGGGCGTCACCAAGCTGGGCGAGTCCTCCCAGAAGATGGGCGCCGCGATGTACGCCGCCGCGGAGGCCGACCAGGCCGCCGCGGGTGGCACCACCGGCGCGACCGGGGAGGCCGACGACGACATCGTCGACGCCGAGGTCGTGGACGAGACCGACGGCGCCGACGCCGACGGTGCCGAGGGCCAGGACAAGTGACCCAGCCCGACGACGGGAACGCCACCGAGGACCGGGGGCCGCAGCACGCGGCCCCCGGCCCCGGGGGCTCCTTCGGTGAGGAGGCAGCAGAGATGACCGAGAACACCGAGGTCGAGGCCGGCGCCGAGGGCGGCGACCCCGCCGCGGCGAGCACGCCGGCCGAGCAGCAGGACCGCCCTGCCGAGGGCGGGGAGCACGCGAGCGAGGCGCTCGACGTCGACCCGCTGCAGGCGGCGCACGACGAGGTGGCCGTCCTCAAGGCCGAGCTCGGCGAGCGCACGCTGGACCTCCAGCGCCTGCAGGCGGAGTTCCTCAACTACAAGCGGCGCGTGGACCGTGACCGCGACCTGGTCAAGGAGAACGCGACGTACGCCGCGCTCTCGCCGATCACCGAGGTGCTGGACACCATCGACCGGGCGCGCGAGCACGAGGAGCTCACCGGCGGCTTCAAGAGCGTCGTCGAGCAGCTCGAGCGCACCGTCGCGCAGGCCGGGCTGGTCCGCTTCGGCACGCCGGGCGACGCGTTCGACCCGAGCCTGCACGAGGCGCTCTCCCACATCGGGGAGGATCCCGACGTGGAGGTGACGACCTGCAAGGTGATCGCCAAGGCCGGCTACCGCATCGGTGACCGGGTGGTGCGGGCCGCGCAGGTCCTGGTGGTGGACCCGGCCGGGTCCTGACCCGGCAGCACACGCACGAGACAGTCAGCAGAGAAGGACGAGGGGAGGGACTCCCGTGGCGGGCAAGGACACCGACGGCATGCGCCCGGACTGGGCGGAGAAGGACTTCTACGCCGTGCTCGGCGTGAAGAAGGACGCGAGCGCCGACGACATCAAGAAGGCCTACCGGCGGCTCGCCCGGGAGAATCACCCCGACTCCAACCCCGGCGACACCGCGAAGCACGATCGCTTCAAGCAGGTCGCCGAGGCCTACGACGTCGTGGGCGACCCCGAGAAGCGGCCGAAGTACGACGAGCTGCGCCGGATGGTCTCCTCCGGCGGGTTCCGGGGCGGCTTCGGAGGCGGCGGGTACTCCCGCGGCGGGGCCGACCAGGGCATCAACCTCGAGGACCTGCTGCGCGACCGGGGCGGCCCCGGGGGCGGCGGCGGCTTCGGCGACATGTTCGGCGACCTCTTCGGGGGCGGTTTCGGCGGCCGGCGTACGAGCCGACCGCGCGCCACCAAGGGCGCCGACGTCGAGAGCACCGCGACGATCTCCTTCACCGACGCCCTCGAGGGCGTCACGATCTCGCTGCGGCTCACCTCCGAGGGGGCCTGCGCCACCTGCTCCGGCACCGGCGGCAAGCCCGGCACCAAGCCGCGGGTCTGCGCCGAGTGCGAGGGCAGTGGCTTCGTCACCGGTTCGATGGGCGGCGGCTTCAACCTCAACGAGACCTGCCCCGCGTGCCGCGGGCGCCAGCTGCTGTACGACGAGGCGTGCCCGACCTGCCACGGCAGCGGCCGCGGCTCGTCCTCGCGCACCATCCAGGCCCGCATCCCCGCGGGCGTCAAGGACGGCCAGCGCATCCGGGTCCGCGGCAAGGGCGGTCCGGGGGAGAACGGCGGACCCGCGGGCGACCTCTTCGTCACCGTGAAGGTCTCCCCGCACCGGGTCTTCGGCCGCTCCGGCGACAACCTCACCCTCGACGTGCCGGTCTCCTTCGACGAGCTGGCGCTGGGCTCGGAGGTCCGCATCCCCACCCTCGGTGGGTCGCCGGTCACCCTCAAGATCCCGGCCGGTACGCCCAACGGACGCACCTTCCGGGTGCGTGGCAAGGGCGCGACCAAGCCCGACGGCACCAAGGGCGACCTGCTCGCGACCGTCGAGGTCCAGGTGCCCGCGGTGCTTGACGTCGACGCGCGCGCCGCCGTCGAGGCCTACCGCATCGCCACGGCCGGCAAGCCGTTGCGCTCCAACCTCTTCGACCAGGCCGGCTCCTAGAGGAGGTGGGCAGGTGATGTCCGGACGCAGCTCCCTCGGGCCCTTCGGGGCTGATCCCGACGCCGCGGTCTTCGTCATCTCGGTGGCCGCCGAGCTCACCGGGCTGCACCCGCAGACCCTGCGGACCTACGAGCGGCTCGGCCTGATCACCCCCGGCCGCACCGGCGGCGGTGGGCGCCGCTACTCCCAGCGCGACCTCGAGCGGCTGCGCGAGATCTCCGAGCTCACCTCCGCCGGCATCGGCATCGAGGGCGTGCGCCGGATCCTCGACCTCGAGAACCGCGTCGCCGCCCTGGCCTCCCGCAACGAGGAGCTCCAGGTCGAGCTCGAGGCCACCCGCGAGGCCCTGCGCCAGGCGCTCGACCGTCGCCGCGCCACCGGTCGGGCCCCCGAGCGGCTGCCCGTCCTCCGCTCGCCCGACCCCGGCTCCTCCCTCGTGGTCTGGCGCCGCCCCCGCTGACCCGTCGCGTGTTCGGCGGTGACCCGTCGCATCCTCGTCGCGCCCGAGGACGGGGCGGGTCGGCCACGAGGATGGGGCGGGTCGGCCACGAGGATGGGGCGGGTCAGCCACGAGGATGGGGCGGGTCAGCGGTCAGGCGGTGAGCCAGCGCACCTGGTACGGCGCGAGGTCGACCGAGCCGCCGGTGTCGGTGGCGTGCAGGGCGGTGGGGCCGGACAGGCCGCCGAGGTGGTCGGTGACGGCCGTGCCGGAGCGGCCCAGCCCGACGTGCTCCAGCACCCACCACGGCACCCGGCGCGGGGTCGGGGTCATGTTGTGCAGGGCGAGGAACGGTCCGTGGGGGTGGCGGCGCAGCACCGCGAAGACCCCGTCGGGGGCGATCTCCAGCACGGTGGCGGGGGTCGCGGCGTGCAGGTGCGGCAGCGAGCGGCGTACGTCGACGAGGTGCTGGAGCCGTGGCAGCAGCCCGTGCGGGTCGGGCGGGCGGTGGGTGCCCTCGACCCAGGGCATGCGGGGGCGGTGGACCCAGCGGTTGTCGTCGGCGTGCTCGGGCTCGGAGTCCCAGTCGGGGTCGTTGAGCAGGCCCACCTCGTCGCCCATCCAGATCACCGGGACACCGCCGAAGCCGAGGATCGCGGCATGCAGCAGCAGGATCCGCTCCAGGGAGAGCGGGTCCCCGGCCTCGAGCCCGGCCAGGGAGGCCAGCGACCCGGAGGTGCGCTTGTCACCGGTGACGGGGTTGAACTGGAAGACCAGCCCGCGTGCCCAGGAGCCGTCGAAGGACCCGTCGTACCAGTCGGCCAGGAAGCGGCGGTGCGCCGAGCCCCAGAGCCCGACCGCCTCGGCGTCCTCGTCGGTGATCGCCCAGCCGATGTCGTCGTGGCAGCGGGCGTAGGTGATCCAGCCCGTCGTCGACGGCGGCGGGGGGAGCGCGGCCATCGCCTTGGAGGAGAGCCGGGTGTCGCCGCTGGCGAGCATCGACCACAGGTGCACCATCAACGCGTTGTGGTAGGCGAGGTCACTGACCTTGCCGTGCCGCTCGCCCTCGCCGAGGTAGGCCAGCAGGTCGCGCGGACCCACGATCGCCTCGGCCAGGAAGACCACCGCCGGGCAGGCGATCCGCGCCACCGTGCGCAGCGCCTGGGTGAGCGCGTGCACCTCGGGCTGGTTCTGGCAGTTGGTGCCGAGCCGCTTCCACACGAAGGCGATGGCGTCGAGCCGGAAGACCTCGCAGCCGGTGTTGGCGAGGTCGCAGATGATGTCGGCGAACTCCTCCAACACCGCGGGGTTGGCCCAGTTCAGGTCCCACTGCCAGGCGTTGAAGGTCGTCCAGACCCAGCCGCCGAGCTCCTCGTCCCAGCTGAAGTTGCCGGGTGCGAAGTCAGGGAAGATCTCCGGCAGCGTCTCCTCCCAGCGGTCCGGCTCGGTGCGGTCGGGGTAGGTGAGGAAGAAGTCGCGGTACGCCGCCTCGCCGGCCCGTGCGCGGGCCGCCCACTCGTGCTCACGAGCCACGTGGTTGAGCACCAGGTCCAGGCACAGGCTCATCCCGCGCTCGCGCAGCGAGCCGGCCAGGTCGCGCAGGTCGTCCATCGTGCCCAGGTCGGCGCGCACGGCGCGGTAGTCGGCGACGGCGTACCCGCCGTCGTGGGGCGCCGGCCGCGGCTGCAGCAGCGGCAGCAGGTGGAGGTACGTGACGCCGAGCTCCTGCAGGTGGTCGAGCTTCCCGGCGACGCCCTGGAGGGTCCCCGCGTAGCGGTCGACGTACGCCGCGTAGCCCAGCACCCCCGGCTGCTGGAACCAGTCCGGCGCCAGGACGCGGCGCTCGTCGAGGTCGTGCAGGTCCGCGGGGCGTGCGGCGAAGCGGCGGGCCGCCACGGCGAGCAGCCGGTCCACGACCGCGTCGGCGTCGTCGTACAACGGCTCGACGCCGGCGCGCAGGTCCGGCAGCCACCGCTCCATCCGGCGCTCGAAGGTGCGCACGAGGTGGGCGGGCAGGTCGGCAAGGGCCTCGGCGACCGCGGGCCGGCCCCCGGGCTGCGAGGGGGACGTGTGCTGGGCCACAGGCAGACCGTAGCGGGCGCCGAGGGTGGGAGAGGGGTGGTCAGGGACACCTGGTGCGGCTGTGGTGGTCGCCACTACCCTCTGGTGGATCGTCTCAGACGATGGGGCTGACCGAGGAGACCTGACGTGGACTGGTTGCTGGACTGGGCACGCGACTGGGCCGCGGACGTGGGCTGGGTCCACTTCCTGACGATCCCGGTCTTCACCGGCGTCATCGGCTGGCTGATCAACTGGTCGGGCCTGTGGATGCTCTTCTCGCCCGTGCACTTCAAGGGCGTGCGGATCCCCGGCATGCGCGAGCTCGCGTCCGTGCTGCCGCGCAAGGCGCAGGAGGTCCCCGGTGTCCTCCAGGGCGGCATCGGCTGGCAGGGCATCGTGCCCGCCCGCGCGGCCAAGATGGGCTCGATCGCGGTCGACAAGGCGATCGCCAAGCTCGGCACGCCCTCGGAGTTCTACCAGCAGCTGGAGCCGGACAAGATCGCCGAGCACATCGTCACGACCTTCCGCCCCGAGATCCCGGGCCTGGTCGACGAGGTCATGCGCCGCGAGCACCCGCGGTTGTGGCGCGACCTGCCGCGTCCGGTGCGCGCCGCCGTCATCGACCGGGTGCAGGCACAGCTGCCCAGCGTCGTCGGCAACGTGACCCACGAGATCGGCGTGCACATCGACCAGATCCTCGACCCGAAGATCATGGTCATCGACCACTTCCGCGAGAACCCCGCCCTGGTCGTCAAGATCTTCCGCGACTTCGGTCAGCGCGAGCTCAACCTCATGGTGGCCTTCGGCTTCATCTTCGGGTTCCTGCTCGGCATCCCGGTCGCCTTCGTCGACAGCATCTTCAAGCTCTGGTGGCTGCTGCCGGTGCTCGGCGTCGCCGTCGGCTGGGTCACCAACGCCCTGGGCATGTGGCTGATCTTCGAGCCGCCGGAGCCCAAGCGGATCCTCGGCATCCGCGTGCACGGGCTCTTCCTGCGCCGACAGGACGAGGCCGCCGAGGTCTACGCCCGGATCATCGCCGAGGACGTCATCACCCTGGAGCGGATCGGCGACTTCATCCTCGACGGCCCCAGCGGCGACCGCACCCGGCAGATGCTCGCCACGGCGCTGCGCCCGGCGATCGAGCAGGCAGCCGGCCCGGCGAAGGCCGCGGTGCGCGTGGCCATGGGTCCCGCTCGCTTCGACACCATCCGCGACTCGGTGGCCCAGGAGGCGGTCGGGCGCACGCTCGTGCCGTTCAAGGACCCGGAGTTCAGCAAGCGGCAGTCGGAGAAGATCCGCACCCTCATCGCGACCCGCACCAAGGAGCTCCCGCCGCGCGACTTCGTCGAGATGATGCGCTCGGCGATCAAGGAGGACGAGTGGATGCTCTACGCCCACGGCGCGATCATGGGCCTCGCCGGTGGCTTCCTGCACCTGTGGATCTTCGGGGTCGCCAAGTGAGCCAGCCGCCCCGCGAGCCCCACCCCGATCCGGTCGGGCCCCGTGTCGAGACCCGCCTCGACGGCCGCGCCGACGGCCGGTCGGCCCCGCGCGCCCTGCCCGGGCAGGCCCAGGTGGTCCCCGCCGTCGAGGCCCTCCCCGGCCTCGCGCGGGTCGCGGGGTACGCCGCCCTCCACACCACCGAGTGGGGCGTGAAGAGCTACGTGCGCTCGGCCCGCCGGCTCGCCCGGGCCGCGACCAACCGCGACGAGGCCGCCCGCCTGGCCCACGACGCCACCGAGGCCGCGCAGGTCGTCTCCGACCTGGCCCGCGCCGTCTCCGGCGGCACCCCGGTCGGCACCGCGCTGCTGCGCGCGGCCGAGTCCCTGGGCGCCATCCGCGAACCCGTCAACGGAACGGTCCCGTCGGTCGTCCCCGGCACGGTCGGTCCCGAGGAGCCCCGTGCCCGCTCGCTGCGCGACAAGGGCGCCGAGCTGCTCGAGCGCTCCCGCGACGTCTGGTCCAGCGAGGACGGCCACCCGGCGTACGACCGGATCCTCAGCGAGCTGGCCCCCGACGAGGCGCGCATCCTCGTGCTGCTGCTCGAGAAGGGCCCCCAGCCGAGCGTCGACGTGCGCACCGGCGGACCGATCGGGATGGTGAGCAGCCAGCTGATCGCCCCGGGCCTGACGATGATCGGCGCCCGCTCCGGCGTGCGCTACGTCGAGCAGGTGCCGGCCTACCTCAACAACCTCCACCGGCTCGGCCTCGTCTGGTTCTCCCGGGAGCCCCTGAAGGACCCGCTGGAGTACCAGGTCGTCGAGGCCCAGCCCGACGTGCTCGCCGCGATGCACTCGGTGAAGTTCGCCAAGGTCGTGCGCCGCAGCATCCACCTCACGCCGTTCGGCGAGGACTTCTGCCGCACCGTGCTGGTCGACGAGGTCACCGCCGAGCGGTCCTTCCCCGAGCACCAGGCGCCCCCGGAGGCCCAGAGCGGCGAGCCGGGCTCGGACCGCGGCGGCTCCTGACGCGACGCCGCCCCCGGGACATCAGGCCGGACCCCTGACCACGCCCCCGCCCGGGGGGTGGCCAGGGGTCGGCACTCCCTGATCCTGCGGATCGACCAGCCGGCTACGACCGGTCGGTCGGTCCGCCCGCTCCCTCCACGGGCGGCTCGGAGAGCGGCGGTTCGGTGACCGCCATCAGGGAGATCGTGAAGACCGAGCCGCCGTACTGGCCCGGTCGGTAGGTGACGCGGCCGTTCTGCGCCTCGGCGAGGGTCCGCACGACGTGCAGGCCCAGCCCGGTGCCGGTGGCGACCGTGCCGGTGGCGCGGGAGAACTCCTTGAACAGCTGGTCGCGGAACTCCTCGGGCACGCCGGCGCCGCGGTCGACGACGTCGATGGCGACGTGGTCGGGTCGGGCGGAGTCCGGGCGGATCCGGATCGTGTAGGGCGCCTCGCCGTACTTGATCGCGTTGCCCAGCAGGTTGCTCACCATCTGCTCCAGGCGCAGGGCGTCGGCGCGGACGAGCCGGTCGTCCTCGACCACGATCTCGACGTCGAGGCCGTAGCGGTCGCCGGCGACCGACTCCACCACGCTGCGGGCGCAGACGGGGGCGAGGTCGATGCGCAGGGTGCCGCGCTGGATCTGGGCGGCGGTCAGCAGGTCGGCGGTGATGCTGTCGAGCATCCGCGCCTGACGGGCGACCGACGACATCAGCCGGCGCTGCATCTCCGGGTCGAGCTGGGCGTCGCCGTCCCAGCCGCTGGCCTCGGCGATGCCGCAGATGACCGCGACCGGGCCGCGGATCTCGTGGGCGGTGGTGGCGATGGCGCGGCGCAGCAGGGCCACGTCGTCGGAGGTGGAGTCGAGGTAGACCAGCAGCGACCAGCCGGTACGCCGGATGGTGGCCCGGCACGTGCCGCCGTCGAGCTCGACCTCGAAGGAGGCGTCGGCGTCCAGGCGGTGGTAGGCCACGAGCGAGGCCAGGGTCGGGGCCGCGAAGCCCAGCGGGGTGCCGGGGCTGGTCTTGCCGCCGATGACCCGCTGGGCGGTGGTGTTGGCGTAGACGATGCGGAAGAGCGGCTCGTCGGCCAGCTCCAGGATCCCGACCGGCGCCATGCTCATCGCCTGCCACCACGAGATGGGGGAGGCGCTCACCCCGCCGGGCGTGACCGGCGCGTCCAGGCTCGGCGGCGCCGGGACGTGCGACACGACCGTCGCCGGGGCGACGGTGGACGCGGCGGCCTGCGGTCGCGCCGGGTCGGCCGGCTGCGGCGAGGTCCCGGCGGGCGCGGCGGGGTCGGGCCGGGGGAAGGCCGGCGGCGTCGGGGCCAGGCTCTCCGGCGCCTCCAGCGGGGGGACGACCGAGAGCGAGCGCGGCGTGCGCGGCGGCGCCCCCGCGGTCATGTCGCGGACGTAGTCGAGGATGGAGTCGAGTGAGGCGCCCTTCTGCACGTAGCCGTCGGCGCCCTGGGCCATCGCCCGCTCCGACATCTGGGTCGCCCCGAACCCGGACAGCACGATGATCTTGGCGCTCGGGCAGGTACGCCGGATGGCCGGGAGCGCCTCCAGGCCGTCCATCACGGGCATCGACAGGTCGAGCAGCACCACGTCGGGGCGCTCGGCGCGCACGACGTCGATGCCGGCCTTGCCGTCGCCGGCCTCGCCGACGACGTCGAAGCCGCCGCGGTCCAGTGCGAGGCGCAGCAGGTCGCGGAGGTCGGCGGTGTCGTCGATGATGACCGTCCGGAGCGGACGGACTCGGGGTGCGGCGCTCATGGTCATGACCTCTCGGCGTCCTTCGTGTGGCTGTGCGGGTGCGGGTCCTCGGCCGGTGCGGTGACCGGTCCGGCGGGCTCGGTGGTCGCGGCGCCAGCGGTCGCGGCGTCCACGACGGTCGCGGTGGCGGTGCCGCCCGAGCGGCCGGCCGCGTCCTGGACCGCCAGCGCGGCAGGCGTGCTGCGGACCAGGTCGAGGCTGGCGCTGCTGCCGAGCAGGTCGGTGATGATCCGGCTCGCGGAGTCGATGGACACGCTCAGCGACTCGTGGGCGCGCTTGGTGTCGTCGAGGTCGAGGGCCATCTTGGCCACGACCAGTCCCTGCAGGACGGTGTCGTTGAGCTCGAGGGCCTGCTGCTCGCGCTGGCGCAGGTCCTGGAAGAGCTGGGCGCCCTCCATGAGCGAGGAGTAGTTGCGCCGCAGGCTCCAGTAGTAGAGCGCCACGACCGCCCCGACGACGTCCCAGATCGACAGCGGCCAGTGCCACGCCGCACGCATCGCCAGCCCGCGCTCGGTGTCGATGTCGAGGGACGGCAGCAGCATGTGGATCGCGTGGATCCCGTGGTGCACCGCGCAGGAGAAGAAGATCGAGGCGGTGGCGGCTCCGAGCGGGTTGGTGCGCAGCTGGCCGCTGCGCGCCAGCGGCACCACGATCGCCATGCAGATGAGCAGGTAGGCGACGGCGATGATCCCGTTGCTGATCATCCCGATGACCCAGGACTCCATGCCGGTCACCTCCCTTCCCTGGTGCTGTCGTCAGTGCTGTGCCGGTCGTCGTGCCGGTCGTCGGCGGCCCCCGCCGGCGGCCTCACCCGTGCCCCCCGCCGAGGGTCAGCCCCAGCAGCAGGAGTGGCGAGAGCACGGCCACGGCGGTCGCGCCGCGGTGCCAGTCGACCCACGGCGGCAGCCGGAGGCCGGCGTACGCCGTGGGTGGGACGGCCCGCAGCAGTGCCGCGCAGGCGGCGACCACCACCAGCTCCCAGGCCGCGGCCGCCAGGTCCCAGGGACCCACCGCCTCGGGCTCGGGCATCAGCCCCAGGGGCAGGCCCCAGGTGCGGGTCAGGAGCCAGAGCCCCACGAGGCCGAGGTTGAGCACGATCCCGGCGTGCAGCAGGGCCCGGCTCGGGCGCCGGAGCACCGCGGACGCCCAGGCCAGCTGCACCACGGTGGCCGCGACGAAGAAGACGCCGAGGACCGGGAGGGTCCGGAGGTGGGCCGGACCCATCGCCGCGTGCACGCCGGCCGCGGCGGCACTCGCCACCACCGCCAGCGGCAGGTGCAGGGACAGCGTCACCGGAGGTCGGGCGCAGGCGGTCGTGGGGCCGACGGTGAGCAGCCGCCCGGTCGCGACGGCCTCGCGCAGCGCGGCGACCCGGCGGGCGTGGTCGTCGCGCGGCAGCACGCCGGCGACGCCGGGCAGCACTTGCGGTGCCAGCAGCCAGGCGAGGCCGACCAGCCCGACCGCCACGAGTGCGTAGTGCACTCCGTGGGCGAGCAGGCTCACGCTGTCCAACGACGAGGCAGTCACGGGTCTCCCTCCCACACCCCGTCTCCCCAGGCGAGGTGGCCCGAGCCCACGGTAGGCCCGTGCCGCCGAGGCGGACAGGGGATTGGGGACATTGCTGCGCGGCGCCCGCGGGTCTGACCGATCGGCCATGCCGGCGGGGGTACCACTCGGGCCATGTGCTGCAAATTCAGATAACTTGAGCGGAACAGACTCAAGTCCTGGCGCGTTGCAGCGGGTGACGGCCAGACTCGGTCCGTCCCCGGTCGCAGGAGGAGACCCCATGAGCCAGTTCGGCGCCGACAAGTTCACGACCCGCAGCAGAGAGGCCATCGAGACCGCCCAGCTGACCGCCACGAAGGCCGGCCACTCGGCCACCGAGCCGATTCATCTACTCGTGGCCCTGCTGTCGCAGGAGGACGGTGTCGCCCGGTCCCTGGTGACCAAGGCCGGCGTCGACACCGCGGCCCTGGTCGACGGGGCACGGGCCGCGCTCGAGGTGCTCCCGCGCGCCACCGGCGCGACGGTGCAGCAGCCGGCCGCCTCGGCCGCCCTGACCCGCGTGCTGGCCGGAGCCCTCGACCTCGCCGCCTCGCTCAAGGACGACTACGTCGCCACCGAGCACCTGCTCATCGCGATGGCCGGCACCGAGTCCAGCGCCCAGAAGGTGCTCACCGACGTCGGCCTCACCGAGGCCGGGCTGCGCGAGTCGCTCACCGCCGTCCGCGGGTCGCGCCGGGTCACGAGCCAGGACGCCGAGTCGACCTACGAGGCGTTGGAGAAGTACTCCGTCGACCTGACCGCCGCCGCGGAGGAGGGGCGCCTGGACCCGGTCATCGGCCGCGACGCGGAGATCCGACGCGTCGTGCAGGTGCTGAGCCGGCGCACGAAGAACAACCCCGTGCTCATCGGCGAGCCGGGCGTCGGCAAGACCGCGGTCGTCGAGGGGCTGGCCCAGCGCGTGGTCGCCGGCGACGTCCCCGACTCCCTCAAGGGCCGGCGCGTGCTGTCGCTCGACCTGGCCGCGATGGTGGCCGGCGCGAAGTACCGCGGCGAGTTCGAGGAGCGGCTCAAGGCCGTGCTGGAGGAGATCAAGGCCGCCGAGGGGCGCGTCATCACCTTCATCGACGAGCTGCACACCGTCGTCGGGGCGGGCGCGGGCGGCGACTCGGCCATGGACGCCGGCAACATGCTCAAGCCGATGCTGGCGCGCGGCGAGCTGCACATGATCGGCGCCACCACGCTGGACGAGTACCGCGAGCGGATCGAGAAGGACCCGGCGCTGGAGCGCCGCTTCCAGCAGGTCTTCGTCGGCGAGCCCTCGGTCGAGGACACCATCCAGATCCTGCGTGGCATCCAGGAGAAGTACGAGGCGCACCACGGTGTCCGCATCACCGACGCCGCCCTGGTCGCGGCCGCGACCCTGTCGGACCGCTACATCTCCGGGCGCCAGCTGCCCGACAAGGCCATCGACCTGATCGACGAGGCCGCCTCCCGGCTGCGGATGGAGATCGAGTCCTCCCCGGAGGAGGTCGACCAGCTCCGCCGTCAGGTCGACCGACTGAAGATGGAGGAGTTCGCGCTGGCCAAGGAGTCCGACGACGCCTCGGTCGAGCGGCTCGCCGCCCTGCGCCAGGACCTCGCCGACAAGGAGGAGGAGCTGCGCGGTCTCGAGGCCCGCTGGGAGCGGGAGAAGTCCTCGCTGGAGGGCGAGGGCGAGCTGCGCCGCCAGCTGGACGCCCTGCGGATCGAGGCGGAGCGGCTGCAGCGCGAGGGCGACCTCGGACAGGCCAGCGAGATCCTCTACGGCCGGATCCCCGCGCTGGAGAAGCAGATCGAGGCTGCGGCCTCCACGCCCGGCGACGAGGAGCTGGAGCCGCTGGTCGGCGAGGAGGTGGGCCCCGAGCAGATCGCCGACGTCGTCGAGGCCTGGACCGGCATCCCCACGGGGCGCCTGCTCGAGGGCGAGTCGACCAAGCTGCTGGAGATGGAGTCGGTCATCGGCGGCCGCCTCATCGGCCAGCGCGAGGCGGTCACCGCGGTGAGCGACGCCGTACGCCGCTCGCGGGCCGGGATCGCCGACCCGAACCGCCCGACCGGCTCGTTCCTCTTCCTCGGCCCGACCGGTGTGGGCAAGACCGAGCTGGCCAAGGCCCTCGCGGACTTCCTCTTCGACGACGAGCGGGCGATCGTCCGCATCGACATGAGCGAGTACTCCGAGAAGCACGCGGTCTCGCGGCTCGTCGGTGCCCCTCCGGGCTACGTCGGGTACGACGAGGGCGGCCAGCTCACCGAGGCGGTCCGTCGCCGGCCGTACTCCGTGGTCCTGCTCGACGAGGTCGAGAAGGCGCACCCCGAGGTCTTCGACATCCTGCTGCAGGTGCTCGACGACGGCCGGCTCACCGACGGGCAGGGCCGCACCGTCGACTTCCGCAACACGCTGCTCATCCTCACCAGCAACCTGGGCTCGCAGTACCTCGTCGACCCGCTGCTCGACCCCGGGCTGCGGCGCGAGCAGGTGATGGGTGCGGTGCGCGCGTCCTTCAAGCCGGAGTTCCTCAACCGGCTCGACGAGATCGTCACCTTCGACGCGCTGTCCAAGGACGACCTGACCCACATCGTCGACCTGCAGCTGGCGCTGCTGGAGAAGCGGCTGGCCGTGCGCCGCATCGGCATCCGGGTCAGCGAGGCTGCGCAGACCTGGCTGGCCGACGTCGGGTACGACCCGGCGTACGGCGCCCGCCCGCTGCGGCGGCTGATCCAGTCGGCCATCGGCGACCCGCTCGCGCGGATGCTGATCGGGGGCGAGGTCACCGACGGCGGCTCGGTCTTCGTCGACGTGGACGAGTCCGGCTCGGGGCTGGTGCTGACCCCCGCCTGAGCCGGCCCCTCGCCGGTCGAGGGCTGCTCCCGCTGGTCGAGGTGCGAGGAGCGTCAGCGACGAGCCGCGAGACCCCTGTCGTGACTGGCGAGGGTCTCGTGGCTGGCTGCGCTCGCACCTCGGCCACCGGAGTCGCTGCCGGGCGGCCGTGCCCGGACCGACCGGGGGTCTGCTGGAATGGGGGGCGTGCCCGCCCCCGACCCCCACGCCCGTCCCCGCCAGGTCACGATGGCCGGGTGGGTGACGATCATCGGATCGGCGCTGGTCATCGCCTCGGTCTTCGCCCAGATCGGCGCCCTGGACTCCCTCGACACCCGACGGGGTGTCGAGGAGACCCTCGCCCAGCCACCGCTCGACGGTCTCGACCTCCAGGTCAGCGAGGTCCTCGAGGCGATCCGGGTCCTGGCGATGGTCACCGGCGCATGCGCTGCGGCGACCGCCATCCTCGGCTGGCAGGTCATGCAGCGCAGCCGCTCGGCCCGGCTGGCACTGAGCATCCTCGCGGTGCCGATGTTCCTCGCCGGCCTGGTCGCCGGCGGCTTCACCACCTCGCTCGTGGCCGCCGCCGCGGTCATCCTGTGGCTCCAGCCCGCGCGCGCCTGGCTCAACGGCGACCCCGTCCCCGAGCGGTTCCTCCGACCGCCCGGTGACGCGCGTCGGGAGCAGGACGCCGCGCGCGGCAGGGACGGCGGTCGGCCCGACCCCTTCGCACCCACGCCGCCCGCGGCCCCGACCGAGGACCGCGGCCAGGCCCCCTCCTGGCCGCCCCCGACGGGCAGCCCGGTCGGCGACGGTCCGGCGCCCGCGTCGACCGGCCCGGCGGCGTACCCCGGGTTCGGGCAGCGGCCCGCCGGCGTCGACCAGCCGGTCGGTACGTCGGAGCAGCCCGGCCAGCCCGGTGCCTGGCCGGTCCCGTCGGGTCAGCCCGGTGCCTGGGGCCCGCCTGTCCCCGCGCAGCGCGGCCCGAAGCCGAACCCCCTGCGCGCCGGCCTGGTCCTCACCTGGATCACCTGCGCGCTCGTGGTGGTCGGCCTCGTGCTGGTCGTGGTCGCGATCGCCCTCGACCCGGCGCTGGTCGACGAGGAGATCGAGCGCGCCATCGCCCAGAACCCCACCACCGCCGGCGAGATCACCGTCGACCAGGTGCGGGTCGCGGTGTACGCGTTCCTGGCCGGGTTCGTGGCGTGGGCGCTGGCCGCTGCGCTGGTCGCCTCCTTCGCCTGGACCGGCCGGACCTGGGCGTGGGTGCTGCTCTGCGTCTCGGCGGGGCTGTCTGCGGGGCTGTTCCTGCTGCTCTCCCTGCTCGGGGCGTTCATCGCGCTCATCCCGCTCGCCATGGCCTCCGGGGCCCTCGCGCTGCTGCTGCGGCCCGAGGTGCGGGCCTGGTACGCCGCTCGCTGAGCCTGTTGGTCGAGCCGCCAGAGCCGCTGGGCGAGGGCGTCGTCGAGACCGCCGCACCTGTGTGTGGTCGGCGTCCACGGGCGTCTCACGCGGTCTCGACGACGCTCGCTGGCGCTCGCTGCTCGACCAACGGTGGGTAGGCGCTCGATGCTCGACCAGCGGGATCGGCCGGGTCAGCGGGTGAGCGCCGCCCGGGCCAGCCGGTCCAGCCCCTCCTCGATCACCTCGGGGGTCTTGCAGAACGCCCAGCGCACCAGGTGCCGCCCGGCGTCCTGGGACTCGGGGCCGTGGAAGCCCTGGAGCGGGATCGCGACCACGCCGGCCCGCTCGGCGACGCCGAGGCAGAAGGCCCGGCCGTCGGCCCAGCCGAGCTGCTCGACGTCGGTGACGGTGAAGTAGGTCCCCTCGCTGGTCCGCGGCTCCAGCCCGAGGCCGCGGAGGCCGGCGAGCAGCAGGTCGCGGCGGCGCTGGAGGTCGCGGGCGAGCTCCAGCGGCCACGCGTCCTCGTGCTCCAGGGCGTGGGCGACCGCCGGCTGCAGCGGGGCACCCGAGGTGAACGTCAACCACTGCTTGGCGGCCAGCACCGCGGCGACCAGCGGCGCCGGGCCGGTCGCCCAGCCCACCTTCCAGCCCGTGAACGACCACGACTTGCCCACGCTGGAGAGGCTGAGCACGCGCTCGCGCATCCCCGGCAGCGTCGCCAGCGGCACGTGCCCGTCGCCCGCCTCGTCGAAGACCAGGTGCTCGTAGACCTCGTCGGTCACCACGAGCAGGTCGTGCTCGACCGCGACCGCGGCGACGGCGGCGAGCTCGGCGCGGGTCAGCACCGTGCCGGTCGGGTTGTGGGGGGAGTTGAGCAGCAGCAGCCGGGTGCGCGGCCCGACGGCGGCGCGCAGGGCGTCGGCGTCGAGGCGGTACGCCGGTGCGCGCAGGGTCACGGCCCGGCGTACGCCGCCGGCCATCGCGATCATCGCGTCGTAGGAGTCGTACGACGGCTCCAGCACGAGCACCTCGTCGCCGGGCTCGACCAGGGCCAGCAGCGCGGCCGCGATGCCCTCGGTGGCGCCGGTGGTCACGCAGACCTCGGTGTCGGGGTCCAGCTCGATGCCGTGGTGGCGCAGCTGGTGCGCGGCGACCGCTCGCCGCAGCGCGGGGACGCCGGTGCCGGGGGCGTACTGGTTGGCACCCGAGCGCAGCGCCTCGACCGCACGCTCGACCACGGAGGACGGGCCGTCGACGTCGGGGAAGCCCTGCCCGAGGTTGACCGCCCCGGTGCGCACCGCGAGCGCCGAGAACTCCGAGAAGACCGTCGGCGCGATCCCGTCCAGCCGGGACGCGAGCGGGGGAGGGGTGCCCATGCCTCCCACCGTAGACAGGGTTGAATGGCAGCCGTGAACGACGAGACCCTCGCTGCCGACATCGACGCCCGCTGCCGGCTGACCGGCTCCTTCACGCTGCGCTCGGGCCAGGTGGCCGACACCTACTTCGACAAGTACCTCTTCGAGTCCGACCCCGCGCTGCTGCACCGGGTCGCCACGCAGATGGTCGAGCTGCTGCCCGAGGACACCGAGCTGCTCGGCGGCCTGGAGCTCGGCGGCGTGCCGATCGCCACGATGGTCGCGCAGCTGACCGGGCTGCCCGCACTCTTCGTGCGCAAGAAGGCCAAGGAGTACGGCACCTGCAAGCTGGCCGAGGGTCCCGACGTCGCGGGCCGTCGGGTCACGCTGATCGAGGACGTCGTCACCACCGGCGGTGCGGTGCGCGACGCCACGCGCGAGCTGCGCGCGGCCGGTGCGGTCGTCACCACGGTGGTCTGCGCCATCGACCGGAGCCCAGCTGAGGAGAACCCGTTGGCCGATGTCGAGCTGGAGGTCCGCCCGGTGCTCACCCGCGCCGAGCTCGACGCGGCGGCCGCGGCGCGCCAGGGCGCCGACGCGTGATCGCCTCCGCGGTCCTGGCCGCGTCGACGAGCGGCGACCCCGCCGAGCTCGACGGCGTCGCCGGCTGGGCGGTCGACCTGATGGAGCGGCTGGGCCCGCCCGGGGCCGGCATCGCCATCGCGCTGGAGAACCTCTTCCCGCCGCTGCCCAGCGAGATCATCCTCCCGCTCGCCGGCTTCACCGCCAGCCGCGGCACCTTCAGCCTGGCCGAGGCGATCGTGTGGACCACGGCCGGTTCGGTCGTCGGTGCGATCGTCCTGTACTGGCTGGGCGTGCTGCTGGGCCGCGACCGGATGTACCGCATCTGGGACCTGCTGCCGCTGACCAAGACCTCCGACCTCGAGCGCACCGAGGCGTGGTTCGGCCGGCACGGCCGCAAGGCGGTCTTCTTCGGCCGGATGGTGCCGATCTTCCGCAGCCTCATCTCCGTGCCGGCCGGGGTGGAGCGGATGCCGGTGCTGCAGTTCCTCGGCCTCACGCTGGCCGGCTCGCTGATCTGGAACACCGCCTTCGTGCTCGCGGGCTACCAGCTGGGCGAGCAGTGGTTCCGGGTCGAGGACGTCATCGGCACCTACAAGTACGTCGTCGTGGGGCTGGTCGGCCTGGCGCTGTGCGTGTGGGTGCTCGTCCGGATCCGCAGCCTGCGGGTCCCGCCGGAGGCCTGAGCCCGGCCCGGTCCCAGCTGGAGGGCCGCCCGCGCGGGTCGCGTCAGGCGCTCTCGGCGCCGCGGGCCCGGTCGCGGGCGACCTCGCGGCGCCACTCGACGACCAGCGGGACGGCGAAGACGGCGAGGATCGCCAGCAGCGCGAAGTCGAGGTTGTCCCCGAGCCACTCGATGTTGCCGAGGAAGTAGCCCAGCATCGTGATGGACAGGACCCAGAGCACCGCGCCGACGAAGCTCCAGACGAGGAAGACGTGGCGGTCCATCCGGGTGGCGCCGGCGACCACGGTGACGAAGGTGCGCACGAAGGCGACGAAGCGGCCCAGGATGAGCGCCAGCGCACCGTGCTGGTCGAAGAACTCGTGCGTGCGGTCGAAGTGCTTGCGCCGCAGGAACCGGCCGTCGCGCTCGTAGAGCGGCGGGCCGACCTTGCGGCCGATCTCGTAGCCCGCGACGTTGCCGAGGAACGCCGCGGCGACCAGCAGGGTCATGGCGATCGCCAGCTCCACCGCCGCGCTGCCGGGGAAGAGGTCGATCTCGCCGGTGGCGATGAAGAGCCCGAGGCTGAAGAGCAGCGTGTCGCCCGGCAGGAACGGGAAGAGCAGCCCGCACTCGACGAAGACGACGGCCAGCGCCACCCAGAACAGGGTCTGCCCGAGGTGGCCCAGCCACCACTCGAGGTCGAGGAACTCGATGCCGAATAGCAGCGGCTCGATCCCCAACACGGCGACAGCCTAGTCACTGGTCCCTACTACGGTGCGGATGTGACAGGTGTCGATCAGGCGAACGCTGCGGGCGCGTCCGGCGAGGACCGGCGAGCGCCGTACGACCCGATGCCGCACGGCCCGGCCGAGGTGGGCGTCGGCCCCTGGCCGGGGGAGTGGCCGACGGGGGAGCACTGGGACCCCGAGCTGCTGCGCGACGGCGACCGGCGCAACGTCGTGGACCGCTACCGCTACTGGAGCCTGGAAGCGATCCGGGCCGACCTCGACACCCGGCGGCACGGCTTCCACGTGGCCATCGAGAACTGGCAGCACGACTTCAACATCGGCACCGTCGTGCGCACCGCGAACGCCTTCCTCGCCGCCGAGGTGCACATCGTCGGCAACCGTCGGTGGAACCGCCGCGGAGCGATGGTCACCGACCGCTACCAGCACGTGCGGCACCACCCGAGCGTCGAGGACCTCGCGGCGTACCTGAGGCAGGAGGGACTGCCGCTCCACGGCGTCGACAACCTGCCGGGCTCCCAGCACCTGGAGTCGATGCGGATCCCCGAGCGGGTCTGCTTCCTGTTCGGGCAGGAGGGCCCCGGGCTCTCCGAGACCGCGCGCGAGGCGTGCGACGCCACCTTCTCGATCGCGCAGTTCGGCTCGACCAGGTCCATCAACGCCTCCGCCGCCGCCGCGATCGCCATGCACACCTGGGTCGTCCAGCACGCCGACCTGGACACCGAGGCGGCCTGGCGCGGCTGAGCCGCCTCGCGGCCTACGACGGGTGGCGCGGCAGAGGGGGCGGCGACCTCGCGGTCGCCGCCCCCTCGTGGTGGTGCGGTGTGCTGCGTCAGCAGCGGTGCCGGGTCAGCGGCAGGCGCGCCGCAGGTCCAGGCTGCGGACCTGGCCACGGTCGATGAAGACCTTCTGGGAGGACTTCGCCTTGCCGTCGACCTCGCAGGTCAGCGTGTAGGACTCCTTCTCGCCCTTGGTCCGCTTCGTGACGCCCTTGTACTGGCCCATGGTGAGGGTGTAGCTGGGGGAGACGGAGGCGAAGTTGAGGACCCGGATCACGTAGGTGCCCTTCACGGCGTCGACCAGCTCGACCTGCTCCTTGGAGCCCGGCTGGTTGCCGGAGGAACCGACCTCGACGAGCTCGTCGCCCTTCTTGAGGTAGACCTCGAGGTCGAAGTCGTCCGGGGTCGGCCAGTCCAGGTCGATCCGGAAGAGGTCGGTCTTCTTGGTGACGACGTACTCGTGGTCGACGCTGCCGACGACCGGCTCGGTGGCGCCGCCCTCGACGACCTCGCTCTTGAACGGCTCCTCGGCGATCGCGGTGATCGTGCGCGGACGCACGACGGGGCGGGTCGAGGGGTTGACGACCCACGAGAACGCGCCGTTGCGGCCGACCTCGATGGAGGAGTCCAGGAAGTCCTCGAAGCTGGACTCCCACGTGGGGGAGTCGAAGGTCTTCGTCAGGCGCAGGGTGGCACCCGCGGGGGCCTTGCCCTTGATGACACCGTGGAAGCGGGTGTCGACGGCGTGCTCCAGGGCGGTGAGGTAGGCCTCGCGGTTGCCCTTGCCCTCGTACTCACCTGCGCCGAGGTACTCGTCGATCACCTCGGGGTACGGCGGGTGGAACTCATTGGCGCCGATCTCGAAGGTGTAGCCGAAGCCGCCGGTGGCGTTGTAGGACCAGTCCTCGGTCGTGCCGGTGGTGTCGTAGAGCTGCCAGCCGTGGATGTTCTGGTAGCCGTTCGCCGAGGTCATCTTGGCGCCCAGCTTCTTCAGCGCCTTCTCGTCGGGTGCGTCACCGACGGGCAGGCCGTCGGGGCCGACGGTGGTGGGGGCGACGCCGTTGGGCCGCAGCACCAGGTTGGAGAAGGTGTGGTTGGAGATGAGCATCGTCACCTGGCGCTCGCGCACCAGCTGCTGGATGTTCTGGGTCTCCGGCTCCGAGAACGGAGCGGCACCGCGGTAGGTCGGGTCGACCGGGCCGGCGATCCGGTCACCGCTCGGCTCGGGCAGGCTGCCGGCAGCGCCGGGACCGCCCCAGAACCCGCCGTAGTTGCGGTTGAGGTCGACGCCCAGCAGGAAGCCGCCGGGGGTGCTCAGCTGCGCGGCGCACGCGCCGTCGGGGGTGTCCTGGCCGTCGACGAGGCGGCAGTTCTTGCGCATGTAGGCGAAGCCGGGCGTGGCCAGGATCGAGGTCTGGCCGCCGAGCGGGTCGAGGCCGGTGTCGTTGAGGTCGCGCAGGTCGACGAACTCGCCACTGGTGCGGGAGAGGTTGAAGCCGTCGACGTTCACGACGGGCACGACCACGACCCGGGCCTTGTCGAGCAGGCGGGTGATCCGCTGGTCCTTGCCGTAGCTCTTGGCGAGGTCCACGGCGAACTCCATCGCGAGCTCGCCCGAGGGCCACTCGCGGGCGTGGTGGACGCCCATGAGCAGGAAGGTCGGCCGGCCGCTGGGCGGCTCGGTCACGTCGCTGCCGATCTCGACGCCCTGGATGGTCCGGCCCTCGAGGCTGGGCAGCGGCAGGGTGATCGACTTCACCAGCTTCGGGTGGTCCTCGGCCAACGCCGCCATGTCGGCGTTGTAGTCCTCGAGGGTGCGGTAGGCGTCGCGGCCGGAGGGGAGGGCGGAGCGGGTGGTCGCCTCGGCGAACGCCTCGTTGATCTCGGCGACCTCGATGCCGCGCTTGATCAGGTCGGGGATGCGCACGTCGAAGGTGAAGCCGCCCGCGACCAGCGCGGCCAGGTCGGCCGGCGTGTGCAGGACGACCTCGACGTAGTCGTGGCCGGCGTGCTCGGTGAGGTCCAGGCCGAGGCTCTGGAGCTTCTCCTTGGCATCGCGGTGGGGTGTGTCCACCGTGACCAACCGCGGTGCGAAGTAGTCCTTCAGCGGGTTGGCGGCGGTGCTGGTGGAGGCGGTCCCGGCGAGCGGGAACGCGAGGGCGAGGGTGGCGAGGGTCGCGGTGGCGGCCCGGGCCAGGCGGGTGCGGCGGATCATCGTCGTGCTCCTGGGGTGTCCCGAGTCAGGGGAGGGCGGGTTGCGTGATCAACGCTCCATCGGCCGCCAGGTCACGCGTGTGGGTCGCCGCCCCCGCGGGTGACATCGCCCACCAGCCGTCGGTGGGTCAGCTCGACGACGGCCTCCCGGGCCGGCAGGTCGGCCAGGAGGTACGCCGCTCCGAGCACGCCCCGGGGGTCCAGCCGGACCCGGAGGTCGACCTCGGTGCCCTCGTCCCGCGCCGTGACGAGCACGGTCAGCGTGACCGTCCCCGGGGCCCGGACCGCGGCCTCGAGCACCAGCCGATGACCACCCGGCCGGTCCCCGGCGGCCCGCACCACCCAGAACCCGGCCCGGTCCCCGGCCCGCAGCAGCGGACCGTCCGGCACCGGCCAGCGGCGACCACCGCCGAGCACCGCGCGGTCGATCGCGCCGCGCACCACGAACGGTGCGGCGTCGGCGTACCAGTGACGGCCGGGGCCGGCGCCGGCCACCACCGCCCACACCTCGTCGGGACCCAGCGGGACCGTCGACACCCGTCGTGAGGAGTGCAGCGAGATGCCGGTCGAGACCATGACCCAGTCCTACTAGGGTGGCGGGCGGTCCCACCCCACCCGAGGAGAGCGCACCGTGCCCATCGCCACCCCAGAGAAGTACGCCGAGATGCTGGACGCCGCGAAGGGCGGTGCCTACGCGTTCCCCGCGATCAACGTCTCCTCCAGCCAGACGCTCAACGCCGCGCTGCAGGGCTTCGCCGACGCCGGCTCCGACGGGATCATCCAGGTCTCCACGGGTGGCGCGGAGTACCTCTCCGGCCCGACCCGCAAGGACATGGTCACCGGCTCGGTGGCCTTCGCGGCGTACGCCGCCGAGGTGGCCAAGAACTATCCCGTCAACATCGCGCTGCACACCGACCACTGCCCCAAGGACAAGCTCGACGGCTTCGTCCGCCCGCTGCTGGCGCTCTCCGCCGAGCGGGTCCAGCGCGGCGAGGCGCCGCTCTTCCAGTCGCACATGTGGGACGGCTCGGCCGTGCCGCTGGAGGAGAACCTCTCCATCGCCAGCGAGCTGCTGGAGAAGTGCATCGCGGCCAAGATCATCCTCGAGATCGAGGTGGGCGTGGTCGGCGGCGAGGAGGACGGCGTCGAGAACGAGATCAACGAGAAGCTCTACTCCACCCCCGAGGACGCCATCGCCACCGCGAAGGCGCTCGGCTACGGCGACCGCGGCTACTACATGACCGCGCTGACCTTCGGCAACGTGCACGGCGTCTACAAGCCGGGCAACGTCAAGCTGCGCCCCGAGGTGCTCAAGGCCGCGCAGGAGGCCGTGGTCGGCGAGTTCGGCCTCGAGGCCGGCGCCAAGCCCTTCCACCTGGTCTTCCACGGCGGCTCGGGCTCGAGCCCGCAGGAGATCGCCGACGCCGTCGACTACGGCGTGGTGAAGATGAACGTCGACACCGACACCCAGTACGCCTTCACTCGGCCGGCGGCCGCGCACATGTTCCAGAACTACGACGGCGTGCTCAAGGTCGACGGCGAGGTCGGCAACAAGAAGGCCTACGACCCGCGCGCCTGGGGCAAGGCCGCCGAGGCCGGCATGGCCGCCCGCGTCGTCGAGGCCTGCGAGAACCTCCGCTCGGCCGGTCGCACGCTGGGCTGAGCGCCACACGCACCTCGTCGTGCCCCTCCGCGTGCGCTCCGGCGCGCGCTGGGGGGCACGACTGCGTCAGTGGCGTCCTGGCACGATGGCGGGATGACGCAGATCGGACAGGACCTGATGGCGGGCCCGCCGCCCACCCACCTCCCCGAGGACCCCGCGGCGCCCTCGCTGGCCGCGGGCGAGGACACGTACGCCGTCGCGCGGAAGTTCCCGGCGAGCCCCTTCGCGTGGGCGGCGCTGGCCGGCCAGGCCGTCTCCGAGCAGGCCGACCCGGTGACGATCTACGCCTACGCGCGGGTCGGCTACCACCGCTCCCTGGACATGCTGCGCCGCAACGGCTGGAAGGGCCACGGCCCGGTGCCGTGGGAGCACGAGCCCAACCGCGGCTTCCTCACCTGCCTGGCGCTGCTGGCGATGGCCGCGCGCAGCATCGGTGAGACCGACGAGTGGGAGCGCTGCTCGACCTTCCTGCGCGACTCCAGCCCCACGGCGTACGACCAGCTGCTCTCCGACCTGGGCTGAGCGGGCCGCAGGGTCTCGTGGCTCGCTGCGCTCGCCGCGTCAGCGACGAGCCACGAGGCCCCCGCTCCGCTACTCGCCCCAGCCCATCGGGAACACCTCGAACGGCGCGGCGAACGTGCAGCCGAGCCGCTGTCCGGTGGCCCGGGCCATCCCCTCGAGGAACTCGCGCGGGTCGAAGTCGTCCCACCCCAGGCCCTCGATGTACGCCGCGTGCGCCTCGAGGCTCGCCACGCCGGCGTCGAACGTGGCGGTCGTGTCGACCGCGTGCGTGGACTGGGGTGACCCGAAGGCCCAGACCTCCCCGACGCCGCCCCACTTCTCCAGGGTGCCGCCGCCCTCGGCCAGCTGCTCGGTGAAGACCCACCGGTTGCCCGCGTCGCGGACCGCGTCCAGGACCGCCCGCCCGACCGCGATGTGGTCGGCCTGGTTGAGGTTGGCCCCGCCCCAGGTGTCGCGGAAGTTGCCGGTGAGCACGACCTCCGGCCGGTGCCGCCGCACGACCTCGGCGATCGCGCGGCGCAGCGGCACGCCGTGCTCGAGCACCCCGTCGGGCAGGCCGAGGAAGTCCACGACGTCCACGCCCACGACCCGCGCGGACTCGACCTGCTCGGCCTCGCGGACGGTGCGCGCCTCGTCGGGGTGCAGCGCGTCGATCCCGGCCTCGCCGGAGGTCACCATGCAGTAGACGACCTGTTTGCCCTGGCCGGTCCAGCGGGCGACGGCCGCCGCCGCGCCGAACTCCAGGTCGTCGGGGTGGGCGACGACGCAGAGCATCCGCTCCCAGTCCTCGCGCAGCGGCTCCAGCGGCGTGGGCTTCTCCATCCCGCCATGGTGCCCCTCCGGTGGACGGGGCACGAGCCCCCTCACGGCGTCAGCAGTGCGCGCACCTTCTCCGCACCCAGCGCCAGGAACAGCGTGGGCAGCCGCGGACCGCGCTCGGCGTCGACGAGCAGGTGGTAGAGCAGGCCGAAGAACGCCTTCTGGTCGGCCTTGACCTCGTCGGTCGGCGGGTCGTCGAGCCCCATGCCGCGGGCGAGCTTGGGCACGCCGTAGATGAGAGCGGTCGTCTCCTCGAGCTCGAGGCGGTCCGGCAGCCGGTCGAGCAGCTGGCGCAGCCAGAGCTCCTCGTCCTCGGAGAGCGAGGCCAGCCGCTCGGCGTCCTTGGTCTCGCGGACGGTGGTGCGCTCGGAGGCGGGGACGTACTCCGACATCCAGGTCATCGCGCGGCCCAGCCGCGGCTCGAGGTCCTCGACGGAGTCGTGGGCGTGGCCGACGTCGCCGACGATCCGGCTGATCAGCTCCGCGGAGCCGGCGGTCACGTCGGCGACCGAGCTCAGCAGCCGGAAGGGGACGACGACCTTGGGGGAGGGCAGGGTCCCGGCCGAGGAGGTGGCGACCGCGCGCTCGCGCGCCAGCACCTGCGCGTCGCGCTTGGCGGGGTCGACGGCCTTGCGGGCCAGGCTGTCCCACTCGTCGTACAGGCGGACGACCTCGGGGCCGAAGTCGATGTCGAAGGCCTGCTTGGGCTGGCGGCGGGCGTAGAGCCAGCGCAGGATCGGCGGCTCCAGGATGCGCAGCGCGTCCGCGGCGGTGGGCACGCCGCCGGCCGAGGACGACATCTTCTGCATGCCGGCGAAGCCGACGAAGGCGTAGGCGACGTACGACGGGGCGCGGAAGTCGAAGAGCCGCGGCACCAGCTCCTTGCCGACCGTGTACGACGAGCCGGGCGTGGAGTGGTCCAGGCCGCCGGGCTCGAAGTCGACGCCCTCGTAGGCCCAGCGCATCGGCCAGTCGACCTTCCACACGAGCTTGCCCTCGTGCTGGGTGGCGACGTTGGTCGTGTGGCTCTCCCCGCAGGAGGTGCAGGTGTAGTCGAGGTCGGTCGTGTCGTCGTCGTACGCCGTGATGTCGACGGTGTCGCGGCCGCAGGTGCGGCAGTAGGGGCGGTAGGGGAAGCGGGCCAGGTCGCCCGTCCCGGAGCCACCCTGCTCGTCGGTCTCGTCGTCCTCGGCGACGGAGTCCGCGAGCGCGGCCGCCTCCTGCTCGGACTCCGGGGTGGGCTCGACCTTCTTGGTGCGGAACCTGCCGAGCACCTCCTCGATGACGTCGCGGTGCCTGATCGCGTGCAGGACCTGCTCGGTGTAGGCGCCGGCGAGGTACTGCTCGGTCTGGGAGACCTCGACCATCTCGACGCCGAGCTCGACGAGCGCCTCGCGCAGGGGCGCCTTGAAGTGCTCGGCCCACGACGCGTGGCACTCCCACGGGTCGGGTACGGCGGAGAGCGGGCGCCCGATGTGCTCGGCCCAGCTCGGGTCGACCCCGGCGGGCACCTTGCGGAAGCGGTCGAAGTCGTCCCACGAGTGCAGGTGCCGGACCGCGACCCCACGGCGGCGCAGCTCCTCGGCCACGAAGTGCGGCGTGAGGAACTCCCGGAGGTTGCCCAGGTGGATCGGCCCGGACGGGCTGGCGCCCGACGCGCAGGTGACGACCCGGCCCTCGGGCAGCCCGTGCACGAGCGCCTCCTGGCCGCCGGCGTGCCGGATGGCGTCGTCGGCCGCGCGGGTCACCCAGTCGATCGGCTCGGTGGGCTGGTCGGCGGTGCCGCCTCGTGGCATGGGGTGCTGCTCCTGGGGCTCGGCGAGGGCGCCCGCGGTGGTGCGGGGCGCGGTGGGCGGTGTCGCCCGGGGACGGGCGTCGTCACGCTACCGGGTGGCGCCGGACGGGCGAGCAGCGACGACGTGCGTGCGGACAGGGCCGAGATGACGGACGAGGGCGTCGGGGCCGTCCCCTGAGGCGACCCCGACGCCCTGAGGTGGAGCGGAGCGCGTTCATCCCCCGACGAAAGGTGCTCCAGCCGCCGACCAGGGTCGGCGGTCCACCGCAGCCATCCTTGCCTGTCCTGACGGTGCCACGGGGAGGCTGGCTGCCTCTGGCACGAACCTGTCATTCCCTTTACACTCGGTCCATGGCGCCCGCTCCGGAGTCGGTGATCTCGGCGCTCGGCTTCGGCAAGGCCGCCGACCGGGCCTACCAGCAGGTGCTGCCCCAGAGCGGGCGCGAGCTGGTGTCGGTGGCCCAGTCGGTGCTGCTCACGCCGGAGGAGCTGCTGCGCGACCTGGCCCCCTTGGTGGAGATGGGGATCGTCACCTGCGAGGAGTCGCGGATCTTCGTGCTCCAGCCAGGTGAGGCGGTCGCGCGGCTGGTCACGCTGGGTGCGGAGTCTGCGGCCTCGGCCCACGAGCGCCTCGATGCCGTGGCGCGCGCCCTGCCCTACCTCACCGCCACCACCGTCCGACCCGCCGACGGCGAGGTCGAGGACGTGCACCCGGTCGACGGCGAGATCAGCTCGGGCGGCAACCCCGTGCAGCTGCTGGCCTCGCTCATCAGCAACAGCAAGGGCGACCTGCTGTGGCTGCGACCCGACCAGTTCCGCAAGCCGCGCGAGGACGCCATGGCCCAGATCGTGAGCGAGCAGATCGCGAAGGGTCGCCGTTCCCGGGCGATCTACCCCGTCCGTGCCCTCACCGAGGCCCCGCAGACCCTCGCCCTGCGGGCCAGCGTCGGCGAGGAGATCCGGCTGATGCCGCAGCTGCCGACGCGGATGATCGTCATCGGCACCACCCACGTCGTGCTGCCCGAGCCGCTCGGGCAGTACGACGAGCCGCGGTCCCTGGTGCGCCAGCGCGGCTGGGTGCAGGCGATGACGCTGTGGTTCGAGTCGATGTGGGACAAGGCCTCGCCGCTGAGCGCCACCGCCAGCGGCCGCGGCTCCGGCGACCTGCGCACGTTCCTGCTGCAGCAGCTGGCCTCGGGGGCCCAGGACGAGCAGATCGCCCGTCGCCTGGGCGTCAGCCTCCGCACGGTCCGGCGCCGGGTCGCCGACCTCATGACCGACCTCGGTGCCGACTCCCGCTTCCAGGCCGGGGTCGAGGCCGCCAAGCGCGGCTGGATCTGAACGAGGACCGCCGAGCCGTCACTTCTGAACCCTCGAGCCGTCAGTTGCGCACCCGGAGCGAGTGCGGAACTGACGGCTCGGGGGTTCGAAACTGACGGTTCGGCGGTGGGCGGAGCCGGTCAGGGCAGGACCATGCGGTACGCCCCGGGCTCGACCCGCCAGGTGCGGTGGCGTTCGGGGCCGTAGATCTCGCCGTCGGCCGAGCAGTAGAACGCCTCGCCGGAGATCTTGACGGTGCGCCCGCGGAGGTAGAGCACGTCGTCGCGCTCGGGGTGCTTGCCGCGCACCAGCTGGGCGGCGTACCCGAAGCGGGCGAGCGGCCCCACCGCGCGCGCCACCATCACGTCGACCATGCCGTCGCTGGTGTCGGCGTCGGGGGTGAGCGAGGTGCCGCCGCCCACGTCGGGGCCGTTGCCGACGGCGACCATGAGGACCGGCTCGTCGAGGTCGACGACCCGCTGGCCGTCGACCTCGACGCAGAGCCGGACGTACGGCGGCTTGACCGAGGACAGCAGGGCGCCGATCGGGTAGCCGAGCTTGCCGAGGTTGACCTTGCCGACACCCACGGAGTGCAGGCGCTCCTTCCAGCGGGCGCCGCGTCGGCTGGCCTGGGCCCCGGCCCCGGCGTGCACGTGGTTGACCACGACCTCGCCGACCTCGTCGACGATCAGGTCCACGGGGCGTGCGGTGCCCGCGAGCACGACGTGGGCCGCGTCCTCGATGTCGAGCGGGATGCCGTTGCCGCGGGCAAAGTCGTTGCCGGTGCCCAGCGGCAGCAGCGCGAGGGTGCGGTCGGCCAGCTCGTGGCGGCGGTGCAGCGCCGAGACGACCGCGTGCATGCTGCCGTCGCCGCCGGCGACCACGATCGTGCGGGAGCCGGCCCGGTGCAGGACGCCGTTGAGCTCCCCGGGGTCGGCCGTGGCGGCCACCTCCACCGAGGTCGCCTCGCGCAGCACCGCCAGGCCGCGCTCGAGGGTCTCCTCGTCGTCGGTGCCGGCGTCGCTGTTCCTGATCACGAGGAGGGGCTCCACGAGAACGGACACTACGCGGCCGGGGCGACCGCTTTGGTAGCGTGCGGCTGCAAGAGCCCCGGCGACTTGCGCGGGGCTCTCGGCTTTTCCGCGAGGGACCCGCCCGCCCGCGCCGGGTCGTGTGCGCAGTGTCCGGCAACCCAAGGAGCGAGCAGATGCCCGCCATCGCCATCATCGGTGCCCAGTGGGGAGACGAGGGGAAGGGCAAGGCCACCGACCTGCTCGGCTCCAGCGTCGACTACGTCGTGAAGTTCAACGGCGGCAACAACGCCGGCCACACGGTGGTGATCAACACCCCGGAGGGCAAGACCGAGAAGTACGCCCTGCACCTGCTGCCCTCCGGCATCCTCACGCCCGGCTGCACCCCGGTCATCGGCAACGGCGTGGTCGTCGACCTCGACGTGCTCATCGAGGAGCTCGACGGCCTCGAGGCCCGCGGCGTGGACACCTCCCGCCTGGTCATCAGCGCCAACGCGCACGTGATCGCCGACTACAACCGCACGCTCGACAAGGTCACCGAGCGATTCCTGGGGTCGCGCCGGCTCGGCACGACCGGGCGCGGCATCGGCCCGACGTACGCCGACAAGATGAACCGCATCGGCATCCGCATCCAGGACCTCTTCGACGAGAAGATCCTGCGCGCCAAGGTCGAGGGCGCGCTCGAGCTCAAGGGCCAGGTGCTCACCAAGATCTACAACCGCCGCGCGCCCTCGGTCGACGAGACCGTGGCCGAGCTGCTCACCCACGCCGACCGGATCCGCCCGATGGTCCGCGACACCGGGCTGCTGCTCAACCAGGCGCTGGACCGCGGCGAGACCGTGCTGCTCGAGGCCGGCCAGGCCACGCTGCTCGACGTCGACCACGGCACCTACCCCTTCGTGACGTCCTCCTCGGCCACCGCCGGCGGAGCCTGCACCGGCTCCGGCATCCCGCCGATGCGGATGGACCAGGTCATCGGCATCGTCAAGGCCTACACCACGCGCGTCGGCGAGGGCCCCTTCCCGACCGAGCTCTTCGACGACGCCGGCGAGCACCTGCGCAAGGTCGGCGCCGAGTTCGGCACCACCACCGGTCGGCCGCGCCGCTGCGGCTGGTACGACGCGGTCATCGCCCGCTACGCCGCACGCGTCAACGGCGTGACCGACTTCGTGCTCACCAAGCTCGACGTGCTGACCGGCCTCGAGCAGGTCCCGGTCTGCGTCGCCTACGACGTCAAGGGCACCCGCCACGACGAGATGCCGGTCAACCAGACCGACTTCCACCACGCCGTGCCGATCTACGAGTACCTCCCCGGCTGGTCGGAGGACATCTCCGGCGCCCGGACCTTCGAGGAGCTGCCCGCCAACGCGCAGGCCTACGTGCGCGCGGTGGAGCAGATGTCCGGCGCGCGGATCTCCGCCGTCGGCGTCGGCCCCTCCCGCGACGCGACCGTCGTCGTCCACCCGCTGATCTGAGGACCCCGTGGCTGATCTCCTGACCTGCCTCGTCGTCGGCACCGGCGGCCGCGAGCACGCCCTCGCCCGCGCGCTGTCCCTCGACCCCGGCGTCCGCGCGGTGCACTGCGCCCCGGGCAACCCGGGCATCGCCGCGGTGGCCACCCTGCACGAGGTCGACCCGATGGACGGCGAGGCCGTGGCCGACCTGGCCGAGTCGCTGCTGGTCGACCTCGTGGTCATCGGCCCCGAGGCGCCGCTGGTCGCGGGGGTCGCCGACCTGGTCCGCGCCCGCGGGATCGCGGTCTTCGGCCCTTCCGGCGCCGCGGCCCAGCTCGAGGGCTCGAAGGCCTTCGCCAAGGACGTCATGGAGGCCGCCGGCGTCCCGACCGCCGCGGCGATGGTCTGCAGCACCCCGGTCGAGGTGCAGGCCGCCCTCGACGCCTTCGGTCCGCCGTACGTCGTGAAGGACGACGGCCTGGCCGCCGGCAAGGGCGTGGTGGTGACCCTCGACCGCGACGTCGCCGTCGAGCACGCCGCGCAGTGCGAGCGGGTGGTGATCGAGGAGTTCCTCGACGGGCCCGAGGTCTCGCTCTTCGCGATCTGCTCGTGGGACCCCGAGGTCGGTGCGACGGTCTACCCGCTGCAGCCCGCCCAGGACTTCAAGCGCATCCACGACGGCGACGAGGGCCCCAACACGGGGGGCATGGGTGCCTACACCCCGCTGCCGTGGGCGCCGGCCGACCTCGTCGACGAGGTGCTGCGCGACGTGCTGCGGCCGACCGTGGAGGAGATGGCGGCCCGCGACATGCCCTTCACGGGGCTGCTCTACGCCGGGCTCGCGCTGACCTCGCGCGGCCTGCGCGTCGTGGAGTTCAACGCCCGCTTCGGCGACCCCGAGACCCAGCCGCTCATGGCGCTGCTCGACTCCCCGCTCTCCCCGCTGCTGATGGGGGCCGCCACCGGCACCCTCGCCTCGGTCGAGCCGCCGCGCTGGAAGGACGGGGCCGCCGTGGCGGTCGTCGTGGCCTCCGCGGGCTACCCCGAGTCCTCGTCGAAGGGCGACGTCATCCACGGCCTGGTCGACGCCGAGTCGCTGCCCGACGTGCACGTGATCCACGCCGGCACCGCCATGGTCGAGCGCGCGGTCGTCACCGCGGGCGGCCGGGTGCTCGCGGTCGTCGGGACCGGCGGCTCGCTCTCCGAGGCCCGGGACGCGGCGTACGCCGGCGTCGCCGCCATCGAGTTCGAGGGTGCCCAGCACCGGACGGACATCGCGGCGAGGGCGGCGGCCGGCGAGGTGTGAGGTTCATCGGGGCGCCGCTGGACCTTGCGGTGCCCCGCGGCAGGTGCAGCGGTGGACCGTGAGGTTCGTCGGGGCGCCGCTGAACCTCACACGGGGCGGACGCGATGTGCCTCGCCGCCGCGTCACCCGCGAGAATGGCCGCCGTGACCGTCCCCAACGTCCTCGCCACCCGGTACGCCGCCGCCGACCTCGCCCAGATCTGGTCGCCCGAGCACAAGATCGTGCTGGAGCGCCAGCTGTGGATCGCGGTGCTGAGGGCCCAGCGCGACCTGGGCATCGAGGTGCCCGACGGCGTGGTCGAGGCCTACGAGGCCGTCGCCGCCCGCGGCGCCGAGGCCGTCGACCTCGAGTCGATCGCGGCTCGGGAGCGGGTGACCCGGCACGACGTGAAGGCACGCATCGAGGAGTTCTGCGCGCTGGCCGGTCACGAGCACATCCACAAGGGGATGACCAGCCGCGACCTCACCGAGAACGTCGAGCAGCTGCAGGTCAAGCAGTCCCTCGCGCTGCTCCGCGACCGTGCCGTCGCCACCCTGGCCCGCCTCGGCCGGCTGGCCGCCGAGCACGAGACCACCGTGATGGCCGGTCGCAGCCACAACGTCGCCGCGCAGGCCACCACGCTCGGCAAGCGGTTCGCCACGGTCGCCGACGAGATGCTCGTCAGCCTCGAGCGGGTCGAGGACCTGCTCGCGCGCTACCCCCTGCGCGGCATCAAGGGCCCGATGGGCACCGCCCAGGACATGCTCGACCTGCTCGACGGCGACGAGGCGAAGCTCGCCGACCTCGAGCAGCGGGTCGCCGCGCACCTCGGCTTCGAGCGGGTGCTGACGAGCGTCGGCCAGGTCTACCCGCGCTCGCTCGACTTCGACGTGCTCTCCGCGCTCGTGCAGCTGACCGCCGGCCCGTCCAACCTCGCGACCACGATCCGGCTGATGGCCGGCAACGAGATCGTCACCGAGGGCTTCAAGGAGGGCCAGGTCGGCTCCTCGGCGATGCCGCACAAGATGAACACCCGTTCCTGCGAGCGGGTCAACGGGCTCGCGGTCGTCACCCGCGGCTACCTGTCGATGGTCGGCGAGCTCGCCGGCGACCAGTGGAACGAGGGCGACGTCTCCTGCTCCGTCGTACGCCGGGTCGCGCTGCCCGACGCGTTCTTCGCCGTCGACGGGCTGTTCCAGACCTTCCTCACCGTGCTCGACGAGTTCGGTGCGTTCCCGGCCGTCATCCAGCGCGAGCTCGACCGCTACCTGCCGTTCCTGGCCACCACCAAGGTGCTCATGAGCGCGGTGCGCAACGGCGTGGGCCGCGAGAGCGCGCACGAGGCGATCAAGGAGGCCGCGGTCGGCACCGCCCTGGCGATGCGTCAGGGCCAGGCCGAGAACGACGTCTTCGCCAAGCTCGCCGCCGACGAGCGGCTGGGGCTGACCCAGGCGCAGCTCGAGGCGCTGGTCGCCGAGCCGATCAGCTTCACCGGTGCCGCCGTCGCGCAGACCCAGGCGGTCGTCCGGGCCGTCGAGGCGGTCTGCGCGCAGCATCCCGCTGCCGCGGCGTACGTGCCGGGGGCGATCCTCTGAGGTGCGGCCGGGTTCGTCGGGTAGCCGACAAACCCGGCCACGCCACGACGAACCCGGCCACGCCACGAGGAACCAGCCCCCCCGCCGGCCGAAGACCGGACAGTCACGTCCGCGTCCGACACCTGGTGGGACGCCCGCTCGGCCGGGGGTGGCGGAGCGGGGTTGACTGGGAGCCATGGCTGAGCACAGTGCTAATCGCGGGGCAGGAGCACGCACCGCCACGACCGAGCAGCTGATCGAGGCCGACCGGCGCGAGCCGCGGGTGGCGGCCTTCGCCGGCGGCGTCTCCTCCGACGAGCAGCACTCGGCCCTGCGTGCCTCGGTGCGCCAGCTCAGCACCCTGCTCGGCGAGGCCATCACCCGGCACGAGGGCGCGGAGACGCTGGCGCTGGTCGAGCGGGTCCGCGAGCTGTCGCGCGAGCCCGACGACGGTGCCCTGCGCGCACTGCTCGGCGAGCAGGACGACGCGACGGCAGTGCTGCTGGCGCGCGCGTTCACGGCGTACTTCCAGCTGGTCAACGTCACCGAGCAGCTGCACCGCTGGCAGGAGGTGACCGGGGAGAGCGAGGGTCCGCTGGCCGTCACCGCCGGCCGCATCCAGGAGGCCCTCGACCGCGGCGACCTCGATCGGGAGCTGCTGGCGGAGGTGCTGGGCCGGGTGGAGTACCGCCCCGTCTTCACCGCCCACCCCACCGAGTCCACCCGCCGCACCGTGCTGCGGCTGCTGCGCAAGGTCGCCGCGACCGTCGCCGACGCCGAGGACCCCCGCCGCCGCCCCGGCGACGACGCCCGCACCGCGCGCCGGCTGGCCGAGCTGGTGGACCTGATCTGGCAGACCGACGAGCTGCGGATCGCCAAGCCGCAGCCGACCGACGAGGCGCGCACGGCGCTCTACTACCTCTCCCAGATCGCCCAGCACGTGCTGCCCGGACTGGTCGAGGAGCTCCAGCAGCGGCTGTCCGGGCTCGGGGTCGAGCTGCCCGCCGATGCGCGGCCGGTGCGCTTCGGCACCTGGGCCGGCGGTGACCGCGACGGCAACCCGTTCGTGACGCCCGAGGTGACCCTCGAGGTGCTCGGGCTCCAGCACGACCTGGGCCTGCGCGAGCTGGTGCGCCAGGTCGAGGAGCTGCTGACCGAGATGACCGCGACGACCCGGGTCGTCAGCATCACCCCCGAGCTCGAGGAGTCGCTGGCCGCCGACGCGGAGGCGCTGCCGATCACCTGGTCGACCATCGAGCGGCTCAACGCCGAGGAGCCCTACCGGCTCAAGCTCAGCTTCGTCCGCGTGCGGCTGCAGCGCACCCGGGACCGGCTGGCCCGGGGCACGGCCCACGAGCCCGGCCGCGACTACCTCGGCTTCTCCGAGCTGCTCCACGACCTGACCCTCGTGCGCGACTCGATGCTCGCCGACGGCGACGAGCTCACCGGCAACGGCGCGATCCTGCGGATGATCCGCACCGCCACGGCCACCGGCCTCGGCATGGCCACCCTCGACGTGCGTGAGCACAGCGGCAAGCACCACGAGGCCCTCGCCGAGCTCTTCGACCGCACCGGCGAGCTCTCGACGCCGTACGCCGACCTCGACCGCGAGCAGCGGATCGAGCTGCTCTCCGCGGAGCTGGCGGGGCGGCGGCCGCTGGTCGGTGCCGGGCACCCGCTGGGCGACGGCGCCGCGGCCGCGAGCCTGGGCCTGATGCACACCCTGCGCACCGCGCTGGACACCTACGGCCCCGACGTCGTGGAGACCTACATCGTCTCCATGGCCCACGACGTCGACGACCTCTTCGCCGTCGTCGTGCTCGCCCGGGAGGCGGGCCTGGTCGACACCGGTTCCCCCGACGAGGAGGCCGTGGCGCGGATCGGCTTCGCCCCGCTCTTCGAGACCGTCGCCGAGCTCGAGGTCGCCGGGCCTCTGCTCGACCGGCTGCTCTCGGACCCGGCGTACCGCCGCGTCGTCGCTGCCCGGGGCGACGTGCAGGAGATCATGCTCGGCTACTCCGACTCCTCCAAGGACGCCGGCATCGCGGCCTCGCAGTGGCAGATCCACCGCGCCCAGCGCTCGCTGCGCGACGTCGCCCGCCGGCACGGGGTGCGGCTGCGGCTCTTCCACGGACGCGGCGGCTCGGTCGGCCGCGGCGGCGGCCCGACCGCCGAGGCGATCCTGTCCCAGCCCTCCGGCACCCTCGACGGCCCGATCAAGATCACCGAGCAGGGTGAGGTCATCTCCGACAAGTACCTCCTGCCGGAGCTCGGCCGGTTCAACCTCGAGGCCGCGCTCGCCGCCGTCGTGGAGGCCTCGGTGCTGCGCCGCGGGCCGCAGCTGCCCCGGGACGTGCTGGACGACTGGGACCAGACCATGGACCTGGTCGCGGGCAGCGGCCAGACGGCGTACCGCGGTCTCGTGCGCGACGACGCCCTCGTCCCCTTCTTCGTCGCCGCCACCCCCGTCGACGAGCTCGGGAAGATGAACATCGGCTCCCGGCCCTCCAAGCGCCCCGGTGGCGCGGGTGGCCTCGACGACCTGCGGGCCATCCCGTGGGTCTTCGGCTGGACCCAGTCGCGGATCATCCTGCCCGGCTGGTTCGGCGTCGGCTCCGGCCTCGCGGCCGCCCGCGAGGACGGGCGGCTGGAGACGCTGCAGGAGATGTACGGCTCCTGGGCGTTCTTCCGCACCTTCCTCTCCAACGTGCAGATGACGCTGACCAAGACCGACCTCGACATCGCCGCGCGCTACGTGCGGACCCTCGTGCCCTCCGACGCCACCGGTGTCTTCGACACCATCCGCGCCGAGCACGAGCGCACGGTCGAGGAGGTGCTGCGCGTGACCGGCCAGGGTGCGCTGCTCGAGCAGGCGCCGGTGCTGCGCCGCACGCTCGAGCTGCGCGACCACTACCTCGCGCCGCTCCACGCGCTGCAGGTCTCGATGCTCGCCCGCTCCCGCGAGGCCACCGCCGGCGCGGAGGACGCCGAGGCGCCCGAGGACGTGCAGCGCGCGCTGCTGCTCACCATCAACGGCATCGCCGCGGGGCTGCGCAACACCGGCTGAGGTCTCGTCCCGTTGGTCGAGCAGCGAGCGCCAGAGAGCGTCGTCCCGTTGGTCGAGCAGCGAGCGTCGTCGAGACCGCGTGAGCTGCTGGTGGTCGGCGACCACAGACCGGTGCGGCGGTCTCGACGACGGCTCGCTGGCGCTCGCCTGCTCGACCAACGACGCGGGAACGGCCACCTCAGGCCCGCAGCGCCTTGACGGCGACAGCGAGCGACGCGGCGACCATGAGCGCCGCGACGAGCAGCGCCGCCCGGAGGCCGGTGGCGGCGTCGTACGTCGCCGAGCCGACGGTGTAGGCGGTGATCCCCAGCGCGGTGCCGAGCGCGGAACCGATGCGCTGGCCGGTCTGCAGCGCCCCACCGGCGGCCCCGCCCATCCGCGGGGGCACCTCGTCGAGCGTGAGGGTGATGTTGGGCGAGATGACCGCGCCGCCGCCGAGACCGGCGATGAGCAGCAGCGGCACCAGGACCCACGCGACCCCGCCGGCGTCCTGGCCCGGGAGCACGACCGCGAGCGCCAGCACCGCGACGAGGGTGACGACGAGGGCGCCGACCGTGAGCGGCCGGCCGACGCGGGTCACGAACCGGCCCGCGACCGGGGAGGAGATCGCCGAGCCGGCGGCGAAGCCGGTCAGCGCCGCACCGGCCGCCAGCGGCCCCAGGCCCAGCTCGGTCTGCAGGTGCACCGCCAGGACGAGGACCATGCCGGTGAACCCGGTGAAGTAGAGGCTGCCGACGGCGATACCGCTGGCGAACCCCGGCGTACGCCGGAGCAGCGAGACGTCCAGCAGCGGCTCGCCGCCGCGCGTGACGACCCGGTGCTCCCAGCGCGTGAAGCCCCACGCCAACGGCGGGACCGCCGCGAGCAGCACCAGCCAGCGGTAGCCGCCGCCCTCGATGCTGACCAGTGGGTAGATCACGCAGAGCACCAGCAGCCCGAGCAGGGCGGCGCCGACGAGGTCCAGCCGGGGGCGGGTGCCGTCGGAGTCCTCCGGGGACAGGTCGCGCGGGACGATGAGCAGCACCAGGGCGAAGGCCAGGATCCCGACCGGGAGGTTGACCCAGAAGATCCAGCGCCAGCCGTCGTCCCCGCCGGCGATGGTGATGATGAGGCCGCCGAGGACCGGCCCCAGCGCCGAGGACACCGAGACCACGAACCCGAAGAGCCCGAAGGCCCGGCCCCGCTCGGCGCCGCGGAAGAGGGTCTGGATGATGCCGGAGTTCTGCGGGGTCAGCAGCCCGGCGCTCATGCCCTGCAGGAGGCGGGCGGCGATGACCAGCTCGACGCTCGGCGCCAGGCCGACCAGGGCGCTCGCGGTCACGAACCCGACCAGCCCGACGAGCATCAGCCGGCGTCGCCCGAACGCGTCCCCCAGCCGCCCGCCCGTGACCAGCACCAGCCCGAAGGCCAGGGCGTACCCCGACACCACCCACTGCACCGTGCTCGCCGATGTCCCCAGGCCCTCCTGCATCGAGGGGATCGCGACGTTGACGATCGTGACGTCCAGCAGCGACATGAACCCCACGACCAGCGTGACCGCCAGGATCCGCCAGCGTCGGGGGTCGGGCTCGTACGCCGTCACGCCCCCTGCGCCCGGACGTGCCGGGTCCGCCGCCTCCTGTCGCCTCGCCACCGCCTCAGCCTCCCCCCACGCCCCACACCCACCCGGGTCCTCACCGACCCCGCCCGCGCCGAGTCACGGTCGAACCAGCGCCGAGTCGGCGGGGAGGGTGCGGCGCGGGACGATGGGGCCATGAGCGCGCCCGTGACCGTGAGCATCACCCGGCACCTCGACCCCGGCCGGGAGGCGGAGATGGCGTCGTGGCTGCAGGCGGGGACGGCGCTGGCGCAGCGCTTCCCGGGCTTCCTGGGCGCGGGGTGGGTGCGGCCGGAGGCGGACTCGGAGACCTGGCACATGCTCTACCGGTTCGCCGACAGCGAGTCCCTGCGCGCGTGGGAGGAGTCGCCCCAGCGGCAGTGGTGGCGCGACTCCGCGGCGGGCCTGGGCGTCGTGGAGAGCCGCGTCGAGCGGCGTACCGGCATCGAGGGGTGGTTCGACGAGCCGCAGCACCGCGACATCCGCGACCTGCGTGTGCAGCCGCCACCGCCGCCGCGGTGGAAGCAGGCGCTGGTGATCTTCCTGGTCTTCTACCCGCTGTCGGTGGTGGTCAACTGGCTCAGCGCCGAGGTCGGCGCGGACGGCCTGCCGCTGCTGCTGCGGGTGCTGCTCGTCATCGCCGTGATGACCCCGACGATGACCTACCTGGCGCTGCCGTGGGTGACGCGCCGGATGGAGTGGTTCCTGCAGGGGCAGCCGCCGCCCTGGCGGCGCTGAGCCCCTCACTAGGCTGGCGACGTGGCCGACCTGAACATCCCGACCGCGCCGAGCCTGCCCGGCATGCGGCACCTGCACTCCGGCAAGGTCCGGGACCTCTACGAGGTCGAGGCCGGCGAGCACGCCGGGAGGCTGCTCATGGTGGCCAGCGACCGGCTCTCGATCTTCGACTTCGTGCTGGGCACGACCATCCCCGACAAGGGCGAGATCCTGACCCGGATGTCGCTGTGGTGGTTCGACCAGCTGGCCGACCTGGTGCCGCACCACGTCGTCTCCACCGACGTCCCCGAGGCGGTCCGCGGCCGCGCGGTGATCTGCGAGCGGCTGGACATGTTCCCCGTCGAGTGCGTCGCCCGCGGCTACCTCACCGGGTCGGGACTGCTCGACTACCAGGCCACCGGCGAGGTCTGCGGTGTCGCGCTGCCGGCCGGCCTCGTCGACGGCAGCCGGCTCGAGGCGCCGATCTTCACCCCCGCCACGAAGGCCGAGCTCGGCGACCACGACGAGAACGTCTCCTACGACGCCGTCGTGGCCACGATCGGCGAGCCCGACGCGGCGCGGCTGCGCGACCTGACGCTGCAGGTCTACGCGCGTGCCGAGGAGCTGGCCCGCGAGCGCGGCATCCTGCTCGCCGACACCAAGCTCGAGTTCGGGCGGCGGGCCGACGGGGCCACGGTCCTCGGCGACGAGGTGCTGACCCCGGACTCCAGCCGCTTCTGGCCGGCCGACGACTACCAGCCCGGGCGCACCCAGCCGTCGTACGACAAGCAGATCGTCCGCAACTGGGCGCTCTCGCCCGAGTCCGGCTGGGACAAGGCCTCGGGCGAGGCGCCGCCGCCGCTGCCGCCGGAGGTCGTGGAGCGCACGCGCAGCAGGTACGTCGAGGCCTACGAGCGGCTGACGGGGGAGCGGTTCTGATGAGCACCCTGCGCACGGTCGGCGGGACGGTCGCGTTCCCGGTCCCGGCCGAGGTCGCCTTCGACTACCTCGTCGACCCGGTCAACCGGCCGCAGTGGCAGTCCAGCCTGGCGTCGGTCACCGACGTCCGCGGCGAGGTCGGCCCCGGCCAGACGTGGACCGACGTCACGAAGCCGGGGCTGCGCCCGGCGATGCGGACCACGGCGTACGACCGGCCGCGCGCGTGGTCCGAGGACGGCACCTGGAAGTTCGTGACCGCGATCCTCGATCTCACCTTCACCCCGACCGCGACCGGCTGCGACGTCGGGTTCCGCTTCCGGATCACCGGCCCCGGGCCGGTGCGCGCGCTCGGGCTGCTCGCCTCCGCGGCGTCGGTGCTGCCGGTGCGCGCCGACCTCCGCACCGCCGCCCGGATCCTGGGCGAGCGCGGCTGACCGGTGCGCCCAGGAGGGACTGGTGAGACGGGCCACCCGAGGGGTGTGGACCGGTGGGTAGGTTGGCTGGCGTACCCGACGTGACGGAGGCCACCTGTGACCAGCTACAACCTCGCCAGCCTGCTCGAGCAGAGCGCGGAGAAGTACCCCGAGCGCGACGCCGTCGTCTTCGGTGACACCCGGCTGAACTACGCGACGGTCAACACCCTCGCCAACCAGGTCGCCGGCGCGCTGAAGGAGCGCGGCGTGGGGCACGGCGACAAGGTCGCGCTGAGCTGCCCGAACCTGCCGTACTTCTCCATCGTCTACTTCGGCATCCTCAAGGCCGGCGCGACGGTGGTGCCGCTCAACGTCCTGCTCAAGGGTCGCGAGGTCGCCTACCACCTGGCCGACTCCGACGCGAAGGCCTACTTCTGCTTCCAGGGCACCCCCGAGCTGCCGATCGGTGAGGCCGGCCACGAGGGCTTCTCCCAGACCGACTCCTGCGAGCACTTCTTCGTCATCACCGCCGACCCCGGCGCGGCTTCCCCGATCGAGGGCACCCAGACGCTCTTCCAGGCCATCGGCTCGCAGGCCCCGACCTTCGAGACCGTCGCCACCGACGAGGACGACACCGCGGTGATCCTCTACACCTCGGGCACCACCGGGCAGCCCAAGGGTGCGGAGCTGCGGCACCGCAACATGCGCGACAACGCGCTGTCCGGCGAGGCGCTCTTCGGGGCGAACGCCGACCGGCCCGACACCTACCTCTGCGTGCTGCCGCTGTTCCACTCCTTCGGCCAGACCGTCATCCAGAACGGCGGGTTCGCCTACGGCGGCACCGTCGTCATGCTGCCGCGGTTCGAGCCCGAGCCGGCGCTGGGCCTGATGCTCAAGGAGGAGGTGACCTTCTTCGCCGGCGTGCCCACGATGTACTGGGGCCTGCTCGGCGCCCTGACCCCCGAGGTCGACGTCGCGACCCTCGCCAAGAACCTGCGGGTCGCCGCTGCCGGTGGCTCGGCGCTGCCGGTGGAGGTGCACAAGGACTTCGAGAAGAAGTTCGGCGTCACCATCCTCGAGGGCTACGGCCTGTCCGAGACCAGCCCGGTCGCCTCCTTCAGCCCCTACGGCCAGCCCGTGCGGGTCGGCTCCATCGGCACCCCGATCCCGGGCGTGGAGATGTGCCTGCTGCGCAACGACTCGTGGGAGAAGGTGCCCGACGACCTCGAGGAGGACGGCAAGACCGCCGTCGGCGAGATCGCGATCAAGGGCCACAACATCATGAAGGGCTACTACGGCCGCCCCGAGGCGACCGCCGAGGTGCTCGGCACCGTCGACGGCACCGACGGCTGGTTCCGCTCGGGCGACCTGGGTCGCAAGGACGCCGACGGCTTCTACTACATCGTCGACCGGTCCAAGGACATGATCATCCGCGGCGGCTACAACGTGTACCCGCGCGAGATCGAGGAGGTCCTCATGACCCACGAGGACGTCTCGCTCGCCGCCGTGATCGGCGTCCCCCACGAGTCCCACGGCGAGGAGGTCAAGGCGTACGTCATCCTCAACCCGGGCGCCACGACCACCTCTGAGGAGCTCGTCGCGTGGGGCAAGGAGCAGATGGCCAACTACAAGTACCCCCGCATCGTCGAGGTCGTGGAGAACCTCCCGATGACCGCCACCGGCAAGATCCTCAAGCGCGAGCTCTCCTGAGGCCCTGCCGGTGAAGTGGATCCTCCTCGCGGCCGCCGTCCTCATGACCGCGGGCGGCGGCCTGTGGTGGTACGGCGCCCCGGAGACGCCCTTCGGGCCGATCTTCGCCGGGCTCGGTGTGGCGCTGGCGATCGTGGTGCTCAAGCCCGGGCAGCGCGCCTAGGGGGTCGGCGGGTCTGGGGCGCGTACGGCGGGGCGGGCGCCGCCACCTCGCCCCTTCGTCGGAACCAGTCCTCCCGCTCGTTCCTCACGGGAGGACGGCCAGGCCCATCCACCCTCCTCCGGGGCGGGGTGGCAACGCCCGCCCCGCCGCCCGCGCTGACGGCCTGGCGCGTCCTCGTCACTCGAAGGGGTTCGGCAGCGCGCCCGGCAGCCCGGCGAGCAGCTCGCGCGCCCGGGCGGCCGACTTGTGCTCGACCAGCACCTCGTAGCGGGTGGCGACGACCTGGGTGACGGAGGAGAAGTCCCGGCGCCCGCGCGTGGCGGCGTACCCCGTGAGCGCGAAGATCAGGCCGAACAGCGCGCCGATCACCAGGGGCGGGAGCAGGGCGGCCAGCAGCGACTCCTCGGTCACGACGACGAAGACCAGGCCCACGAAGAGCCCGAACCACGCGCCCGACGCGGCGCCGCTGGCGGCCACCCGCGGGGTGGTGAGCCGGCCGGTGATCTTCTCGATCCGCTTGAGGTCGGTGCCGACGATCATCAGCTGCTCGACGGGGAACTCCTGGTCGCTGAGGTGGTCGACGGTCCGCTGCGCGGCGGCGTACTCGTCGTAGACCGCGAGGGACTGCGGGAACTCCAGGGAGAGCGGGGAGGCGAGGTCGGGACGCTGCGTGGCCATGGCCCCAGTCTGCCGGAGCGTCCCAGCCCACCGGCTGCGCGCGGGGCCGTCCGAGCGCCCGGATACGATCGTCGTGCTTGTCCACCCCCGCTGCATGAGTGAGCCAGGAGCCGCCCCGTGGCCCGTGTCGTCGTCGACGTGATGCCCAAGCCCGAGATCCTCGACCCGCAGGGCAAGGCCGTGCTCGGCGCGCTGCCGCGCCTGGGCTTCTCCGGCGTGACCGAGGTCCGCCAGGGCAAGCGCTTCGAGCTCCAGGTCCCCGAGGTGACCCCCGAGGTCCTCGCCGAGGTCGAGAAGATGGCCGAGACGCTGCTCTCCAACCCGGTGATCGAGAACTTCGCGGTCCACGTCGAGGACGACCTCACCCCCGGGGCGGGCGCGTGAAGATCGGCGTCGTCACGTTCCCCGGCTCCCTCGACGACGTCGACGCGGCCCGCGCGGTCGGGATCGGCGGTCACGAGGCCGTCGCGCTGTGGCACGGCGAGCACGACCTCAAGGGAGTCGACGCCGTCGTCCTGCCGGGCGGCTTCTCGTACGGCGACTACCTCCGCTGCGGGGCCATCTCCCGCTTCTCCCCGGTGATGACCGAGGTCGTCGAGGCCGCCCGTCGCGGCATGCCGGTCCTCGGCATCTGCAACGGCTTCCAGATCCTCTGCGAGTCGCACCTGCTGCCCGGCGCGCTGATCCGCAACGACCACCGCAAGTTCGTCTGCCGCGACCAGCGCCTGCGCATCGAGAACAACCGCACCCCCTGGACCGCGGCGTACGCCGAGGGCCAGGAGGTCACGATCGTGCTGAAGAACGGCGAGGGTGGGTTCGTCGCCGACGAGGCCACCCTCGACCGGCTCGAGGGCGAGGGCCAGGTGCTCGCGCGCTACCTCGACGACAACCCCAACGGCTCGGCCCGCGACATCGCCGGCATCACCAACGAGCGCGGCAACGTCGTCGGCCTGATGCCGCACCCCGAGCACTCCGTGGAGACGCTCACCGGGTCCGGCACCGACGGGCTCGGGTTCTTCACCAGCCTGGTCGAGTCCGCCTTCGCCTGACCCCGCGACACCTGCAGGAGGCCCGCATGAGCCCGCGTCCGCTGTTCCGCCGGGTCGCCATCGCCGAGGCGATCACCTGGGCGCTGCTGCTGACCGGCATGTTCCTCAAGTACGTCACCGAGACCACAGAGCTCGGTGTGCGCGTCTTCGGGATGCTGCACGGCGTGGTCTTCGTCGCGTACGCCGTCGTGGCGGTCGTGGTGGCCGTCGACCAGCGCTGGACCCCCCGGCGCACCGTGGCCGCGCTGGCCAGCGCCGTACCCCCGTTCGCGACCGTGCCGTTCGACCGCTGGGTCGAGAAGCACCACCCGCTCGAGGAGTCGTGGCGGCTGCGCACCGCCGACCCCGCCGGTCCGCTCGAGCGGCTCGTCGCCTGGCTGGTCCGCTCGCCCGCGCAGGGCGTGGCCGCCGGCCTGGTGGCCGTCGCCGCCCTCACCGGTCTCGCTCTCCTGGTCGGTCCGCCGACGGGCTGACGCTCCTTCCTTGCCGTCAGTGCGAGGGGTCTCGTGGCTCGCTACGCCCGCACCTCGACCGAGCGGGCCGGGTCAGCTGCGCTTGCCGGCCACGAGGGCCCGCCAGACCTGGCGGTTGACCACGCCCGAGGGCTGCAGCCCGACCTTCTTCTGCCAGGCCTTCACGACGGGCTCGACGCCGGGGCCGTAGACACCGGTGACGACGAGTCGGTGCTGAGGCGAGGCGGCGTTGAGCGCGCGCTGCAGCCGACGCACGGCGAGCCCGGCCGAGCCGTACTTGATGGTGGCCTTGGAGCCGGTGGCGAGCAGCGACATCCAGTGCTGGCGCGACCACATGTCGACGGGCTCGAAGCCGCGCTGGGCCTGCCAGGCACGGGTGGCCTTGAGGGTCGCGGCGCCGTACTCGCCGGTCAGCGGGCCCTCGAAGAACTTCTTCTCCCGCAGCAGGCACTGCAGCGTGGTCACCATCGCGGCGTCGGGGACGACGGTCTGGCCGTTCTTCTTCGTCCGCGGCGGGCGCAGCAGCTCGTAGTCCTGCCAGTTGACCCGGGTGCCGCCGCAGCGCTCCTTCTCCGGGCGGGCCGTGGTGCCGCGGCCGAGGTCGAGGAAGTTGCTGTCGATGTTGATCCGGACCCCGCCCCAGGTCTCGTCGTGGCCGCCGAGGTACTGCTTCATCCGGCCACCGGGGCGCCAGCCGTCGTCGCGGATGTAGGTGGTGTCGGTGTTGGCGTTGCCGTCCCAGCGGGCGATCCAGATCGCGTCGGGCAGGGTGAAGCGGTCGGGGCGGTTGACCCGCGCGTCGTCGAGCGCCTTGATGCCCGAGCTCGCCGACGAGTAGACGCCGGAGACGTAGCCGAGCCGGTGCAGGGCCTGGGTCCAGCCGGAGAGGAAGGACAGCGCGGACTCGCGGCAGGCGGTGTTGGAGGAGTCGAAGCCCTCGAGGTCGTACCAGAGCGTGCTGCCCTCGCCGATCCCGAGCGCCTTGGCGTCGGCGACGGTCGTCTCGGCCTCGGCGCGGCCCATGACCAGGGCCTTGTTGTAGGTCCCGCTCCTCCCCGGCTTGGGGTTGATCCGCACGTCGTCGTCGTACCGCGGGAACCGCGGCTGGCAGGAGGCCTGCGGGCCCAGGGTGATCGGCAGCAGCCGCCACCCGAGCCGCGACTGCTGGAGCACCCACTCCTTGGACAGGTTGGGCTGGTTGCGGCAGGCACGGGACTTGCCGGAGATGTAGATGCCGACCGCCTGGAACGGCGAGTGGTTCCACCAGGTGCGCATCGCCTCGCTGGTGGGCGCCAGGCACTGGTCGAAGCCGTAGCCGGTGAAGTTGCCGGGCGTCACCACGACCCCGTCCTCGGTCACGGTCGAGCCGCGGCGCTCCCCGGCGGCGGCGTACGCCGAGGGGCCGGCGGGCGCGCCCAGGACCGTCACGGCGAGCAGTGCGGAGGTGGCGGCCAGCAGGGCCCGCCGCACGGGGCCGGCGGGGGTGCCGGCGGGGCTGTCGGGGATGCGGGCGGGGACCGTTCGGGACATGTGTCGGGCTCCAGCGCGTGGGGGTTCGAGGGCGTTCCGGGAGGCCCGGCCACAGCACGATAACCACACCAGTCACACGAGTAACAGGGCTCCGCGTGAACTACAGACGTGTAGTTTCCGCAGGTCAGAGGGGGTGCGGGTCTCGCGGGCGAGCGCGGTGGCCGGGCCGGCGCCGGGGCTCGGTAGATTCCTCCTGTGCTGGACACCGTGGCCGTCGCCGCCGAGGACCCTGACCGCGAGCAGCCCTGGGCCGACCTCGGCCTGAAGGCCGACGAGTACGCCCGGATCCGCGAGATCCTCGGGCGCCGTCCCACGTCGTCCGAGCTGGCGATGTACTCGGTCATGTGGAGCGAGCACTGCTCCTACAAGTCCTCCAAGGTGCACCTCAAGCAGTTCGGCGAGCTGCCGCAGGAGACCCCGGTCGGCAAGATGCTGGCCGGCATCGGCGAGAACGCCGGCGTGCTCGACGTGGGCCAGGGCTACGCGGTGACGTTCAAGGTGGAGTCGCACAACCACCCGTCGTACGTCGAGCCCTACCAGGGCGCCGCGACCGGCATCGGCGGCATCGTGCGCGACATCCTGGCGATGGGCGCCCGGCCGGTCGCGGTCATGGACCCGCTGCGCTTCGGCCCGCTCGACGCCCCCGACACCCACCGCGTGCTGCCCGGGATCGTGGCCGGCGTCGGCGGCTACGGCAACTGCCTCGGCCTGCCCAACATCGGCGGCGAGGCCGTCTTCGACGAGACCTACCTCGGCAACCCGCTCGTCAACGCGCTGTGCGTCGGCGTGCTGCGGCACGAGGACCTGCACCTGGCCAAGGCCTCCGGCGTCGGCAACCAGGTGATCCTCTACGGCGCGCGCACCGGCGGCGACGGCATCGGCGGTGTCTCCGTGCTGGCCTCGGAGACCTTCGACGCCGACGGCCCGGCCAAGCGGCCCTCGGTGCAGGTCGGCGACCCCTTCATGGAGAAGCTGCTCATCGAGTGCACGCTCGAGATCTTCGCCGCGGGCCTCGTGGCCGGCATCCAGGACCTCGGCGGGGCGGGGCTGTCCTGCGCGACCTCCGAGTTGGCCTCGGCCGGTGACGGCGGCATGCACGTCGAGCTCGACCGGGTGCCGCTGCGCGACTCCACGCTCGCTCCCGAGGAGATCCTCATGAGCGAGTCGCAAGAGCGGATGATGGCGGTCGTCGAGCCCGGCGACGTGGCTGCCTTCATGGCGATCTGCGCCAAGTGGGACGTCGAGGCGGTCGTCGTCGGCGAGGTGACCGACACCGGCCGGCTCGAGATCGACTGGCACGGCGAGCGGGTCGTCGACGTCCCGCCGCGCTCCGTGGCGCACGACGGCCCGACGTACCACCGCCCCTTCGCCCGCCCCGACTGGCAGGACGCCCTCCAGGCCGACGCCGCCGAGGCGTTGCCGCGGCCGGCGACCCCCGAGGAGCTGCGCGAGACCGTGCTGCGCCTCGTCGCCTCGCCCAACCTGTGCGACAAGTCGTGGATCACCGACCAGTACGACCGCTACGTGCGCGGCAACACCGTGCTCGCCCAGCCCGCGGACTCCGGGATGATCCGGATCGACGAGGAGACCAACCTCGGCGTCGCCGTCTCCACCGACTGCAACGGCCGCTACGCCAAGCTCGACCCGTACGCCGGGGCGCAGCTCGCCCTCGCGGAGTCCTACCGCAACGTCGCCACCGGCGGCGCCGTGCCGCTGGCGGTCTCGGACTGCCTCAACTTCGGCTCGCCCGAGGACCCGTCGGTGATGTGGCAGTTCGCCGAGGCCTGCCGCGGCCTCAAGGACGCCTGCGCCGAGCTCGGGACCCCAGTCACCGGCGGCAACGTCAGCCTCTACAACCAGACCGGCGAGACCGCGATCCTGCCGACCCCTGTCGTGGCGGTCCTCGGCGTCATCGAGGACGTCACCCGTCGCACCCCGTCGTCCTGGTCCGCCGCCGACGAGCGCGTGCTGCTGCTCGGCTCGACCGCCGAGGAGCTGTCGGGCTCGGAGTGGGCGCACGTCGTCCACGGCCACCTCGGCGGCCGGCCGCCGGCGCTCTCGCTCGCCGGCGAGAAGGCGCTCGCCGCGCTGCTGCACGAGGCCGTCGGCCTGGTCACCTCCGCCCACGACCTCTCCGACGGCGGTCTCGCCCAGGCGCTCGTCGAGGCCGCGCTGCCGTCGATGACCGGCGCCTCGGTCTCGCTCGCCGGCGTGCACGAGGACCCGTTCGTGGCGCTGTTCTCCGAGTCGACCGGTCGCGTGCTCGTCACCGTCCCCGACAGCGACGTGGCGCGGCTGACCGACCTGGCCGCGCGCCACGGCGTACCCGTGGCCCAGCTCGGCACCACCGGCGGCGACTCGCTCGCCGTCGAGGGGCTCTTCGACCTGGCGCTGCTCGAGGTGCGCTCGGCCTGGATGGCGACCCTCCCCGCTGCCCTCGCCTGACATCCCGCCGCTGGTCGAGCAGCCCGAGCCCCTGGGCGAGGGCGTCGTCGAGACCGCGCGAGCTGACCGTGGTCCCCGACCACAGGCAGCTCACGCGGTCTCGACGACGGCTCGCTGGCGCTCGCCTGCTCGACCATCGGAGGATGGCTGCGTGCCCGACGACCTGCCCGTCTCCCGCTGCCTGGTGATCCGGGGTGCGGAGCTGAGCGAGCGGTTCAGCCGCAGCTCGGGGCCCGGCGGTCAGGGCGTCAACACCGCCGACACCCGGGTCGAGCTGCTCTGGGACGCGGCAGGCACCGCCCTGCCCGAGCCCGTACGCCGCCGCGTGCTCGACCGGCTGGCCGAGCGCCTCGTGGACGGCTCGGTCGTGGTCATCGCCTCCGAGCACCGCACCCAGCTGGCCAACCGCCGCGCCGCCCGGGAACGCCTGGCCGCCCTGGTGCGGGAGGCGGCCGCCCCGCCGCCGGCCACCCGCCGGCCCACCCGTCCCACACGCGGCTCGCAGCGCCGGAGGCTCGACGCCAAGAAGCGGCGTGGCGACGTGAAGCGGGGCCGCTCGGGCGACTGGTCGTGACGCGCGGACCCGCCCGACCCGCCACCCACCGCCCGACCAGCCCGGGCGGCCGCCGGCGCCGAAGGACTCCCGTGCGCCGTCGTACCCTGCTCTCCCTGCCTGCCCTGGGCTCGCTCGCCTGGCTGTGGGCCGCGTGCGCACCGAGCCCCGAGGAGGTCCCGCCCGTGCCGGAAGGCGCCAGCGACCCGCAGCGCGTGACCTACGGGTCCGACCCCAGCCAGTTCGCCGAGCTCGGCCTGCCGGCAGGCACGCCGCGCGGGGTGGCAGTGGTGGTGCACGGGGGGTTCTGGCGCGCGGAGTACGGCATCGAGTACGCCCAGCCGCTCGTCCCCAGCCTGCTCGCGGCCGGGTGGGCGACCTGGGCCGTGGAGTACCGCCGGGTCGGCAACGGCGGTGGTGTGCCCGAGACCCTCGACGACCTGGTCGCCGCCATGGGGCGGCTCGCCGAGGAGGGCATCGAGGGCCCGGTCGTCGCCGTCGGGCACTCTGCCGGCGGCCACCTCGCCACCTGGCTCGCGTCCCGTCGCGACCTGCCGCAGCCGCTGACCCACGTCGTGTCGCAGGCCGGCGTCCTCGACCTGGTCGCAGCACACGACGCCGGGCTCGGCGGGGGAGCGGTCGAGGCGTTCCTCGGCCGACCGCCGCGCGACGGCGACACCGAGGTCGACCCGGTCCAGCAGGTGCCCCTCGAGGTCCCCGTGTGGTGCGTCCACGGCACCGGCGACGACATCGTCCCGCTCAGCCAGTCGGAGTCCTACGTCGCGGCCGCCACGGCCGCCGGGGCGACCGCCGAGCTGGTCGAGGTCGAGGGGGACCACTTCGCCGTGGTCGACCCAGGATCGGACGCCTGGGCGAGGACGCTGGAGGTCCTCGCCTCGATCTGACGCTGCCGGCCCAGCGCACGGCCGCCGGGGTCGAGGTGTGGCTCGAGGTGGGACTCGAGGTGCACGAACGCGCACCAGCGCGTCCCCAGGCCTCGACCCGCACCTCGACCCGCACCTCGACCCGCACCTCGACCCGCACCTCGACCCGCGAGGCGAGACGCGGCGCAGCCCGGGCAGCTCAGACCGGCCGCCCGGGCCCCGGCTGGCACCGCGGGCACCACCAGGTACGCCGGTTGGCCGGGTCGTTCGGGACCTCCTCGACCATCTGCACGGTGGTCCCGCAGCGCAGGCAGGGCCGGCGCTGGCGGCCCGCGACCCAGTGGGAGTCCCCGCGCCGGCCGAGACCGGTGGTGACCTGGTAGGCGCCGGGGACGGTCGCGGAGTGGCGCAGCGCGGTGACGGCCCGGTCGACCAGCCGCGGGACGTCGACCTCCCCGATCGGGGTCCACGGGCTGGTGCCGAGCAGGAACGCGAGCTCGTTGGCCCACAGGTTCCCCAGCCCCGCGACCCGGGTCTGGTCCAGCATCGCGCTGACGAGCGGGGTCGTGGGGTCGGCCCGCAGACGGCGTACCGCCTCCTCGCGGTCGAGGTCCTCGTGCAGCAGGTCCGGCCCGAGGTGCCCGACGATCCGGTGCTCCTGGTCGGTGGCGACGAGGTCCAGCTGGTGCAGCCGCAGCCCCCAGGCGGTGCCGGTCGGGGTCTCGAGCACCACGCGCACCTGGTGCTGCAGCCGCGACGGCAGCCGCTTGCCGGGTCCGGTCACCGACCACTCGCCGTCCATGAGCAGGTGGCTGTGCAGCGTCACCCCGCCGGAGAACCGCTGCAGCAGGTGCTTGCCGTGGGTCGCGTGCTCGATGACCTCGCGCCCCGACAGGTCGCGCGTGGCCAGCCGCGGCACGCGGAGGTCCGAGCGCGTCACGGTACGCCCCAGCAGCCCGCGGTCGAGCCGCCGCGCGAGCTTCCAGACGCTGTCCCCCTCCGGCACGGTCCCGAGCCTAGGAGCGGGCTGGGCGCCGACCGCATGCGGTGCGGAAATGACGGGTCGACGGTTCAGGACTGACGGTTCGGCGGTTCAGAAGTGACGGTTCGGCGGTGCGCTCCTGGCCGGTCGTCGGTGGGGTCGCCTAGGGTCGCGGACGTGCCGGAGTTCACCTGGCTGCCCGCCAACCGAGCCACTCCCGAGGACGTCGAGGCCGTGCTCGGCGCCGGTGGCGCGCGCCGTTGTCGGTGCCAGGGCCTGAAGGTCGAGGGCTGGATCTGGCGCGACAGCACCCAGCAGGAGCGGGAGGCCGCGCTGGTCGCGCAGACCGCGTGTGGCACCGACGGCCCGACGTCCGGCCTCATCGGGTACGTCGACGGCGACCCGGCCGGCTGGGTGGCGGTCGAGCCGCGCGAGAACTACCTGCGCATCTGGAGCCGCAAGCAGCCCTGGATGCGGATGGACCCCCAGCTCGAGGGCGTCTGGTCCGTGACCTGCTTCGTCGTCGCCAAGGGCCACCGCGGCACGGGGCTGACCTACGAGCTGGCCGCGGCGACCGTCGAGCACGCCCGAGAGCAGGGCGCCAGGGTGCTCGAGGGCTACCCGATGGAGCCCGCGCCGGGGAAGAAGGTCATCTGGGACGAGGCCTCGGTGGGCCTGCTCCCGGTCTTCCTGGAGGCCGGCTTCGAGGTCCACGCCTCCCCGACGCTGCGCCGCCGGGTCGTGCGCCACCACCTCGGAGCCGACGCCGGAGCGGGGCCCGCGCCCGCCGGCTCCTAGGCTCGGACCGTGCCCGCCCGCCTCCGCCTCGCCGACCCCGACGAGCTCGCCGCCGCCCTCGACCGCATCCGTGCCGGGGGCGAGGAGCGTGCCGACCTCAAGCTCGTCGTCAAGCACGTGCTGGCGGTGCTCGAGCAGCGCGCGCCCGGGCACTCGGTCGAGGTCCGCGTCCCGCCGTACGCCGCCGTCCAGTGCATCCCCGGGGTGCGGCACACGCGCGGGACCCCGCCGGCGGTCGTGGAGACCGACGCGCTGACGATGGTCGCGCTGGCCACGGGCGAGCTGTCCTGGGCCGACGCCCGCGCCCAGGGGCGGGTCAGCGCGTCCGGGGAGCGCACCGACCTGTCGACGTACCTGCCGCTGCTCTGACCCGGCACCGCGGTTAACGTGCGGGCATGAGCGACGACCTCAAGGCCCGCGTCCAGTCCGTCCTGCCCGCCCTGCGCAAGGACCTCGAGGACCTCGTGCGGATCGAGTCGGTGAGCGCCGACCCGGCGCGCGCGGGCGAGGTGCAGCGCTCCGCCGAGGCGGTGAAGGCGCTCTTCGACGCCGAGGGCTTCACCAGCGAGATCGTCAGCGAGGACGGCGGCGCCCCCGCGGTCATCGCGCACAAGCAGGGTCCGGAGGGCGCGCCGACGGTGCTGCTCTACGCCCACCACGACGTGCAGCCCGAGAACGACCACGCCGACTGGGACTCCCCGCCGTTCGAGCCGACCGAGCGCGGCGACCGGCTCTACGCCCGCGGCGCGGCCGACGACAAGGCCGGCATCGCCGCCCACCTGGGCGCGGTCCGGGTCTTCGGCGACGACCTGCCGGTCAACGTCGTGATGTTCATCGAGGGCGAGGAGGAGGTCGGGTCCGAGACCCTCCCGGCGCTCCTGGAGAAGCACCAGGAGGCGCTGCGCGCCGACGTCATCGTCATCGCCGACTCCGGCAACTGGGACATCGGCGTCCCCGCGCTGACTACCAGCCTGCGCGGCCTGGTCCGCATGGACATCGAGGTCCGCACGCTCACCCACGCCGTGCACTCCGGCATGTGGGGCGGCCTGGTGCCCGACTCGCTCATGGCGCTGAGCCGGGTGCTCACCAGCCTCCACGACGACGAGGGCAACGTGGCGATCGCCGGCCTGCACAGCGGCCCGGCCGCCGACGTGGACTACCCCGAGGACCGGCTGCGCGCCGAGTCCGGTGCCGCCCCGGGCATCGAGTGGATCGGCTCCGGCTCGGCCGTCGAGCGGCTCTGGACCAAGCCTGCGCTCTCCATCACCGGCCTCGACGCGCCCCAGGTGGCGGGTGCCTCCAACACCCTGGTCCCGGCCGCCCGCGCCCGGCTCTCCCTGCGCATCGCCCCCGGCGACACCACCGAGAACGCCGTCGCCCGCCTCACCGAGCACCTCGAGGCGCACGTCCCCTGGGGCGCCACCCTCACCACCACCGTCGTCGACACGGGCGAGGCGACCGCCATCGACGCCACCGGACCGGCGTACGACGCCGCGCGCGCCGCCTTCGCCCAGGCCTGGGACGGCACCGAGCCGATCGACATGGGCGTGGGCGGGTCGATCCCGTTCATCGCCGAGTTCCTCGACGCCTTCCCCGAGGCCAGCGTGCTCGTCACCGGCGTCGAGGACCCCGACACGCGCGCCCACGGCGCGAACGAGGGCCTGCACCTCGCGGAGTTCGAGCGGGTCGTGCTGGCCGAGACGCTGCTGCTGGCCAAGCTCGGCTCCGCCTGAGAGCCGCCGGCCGTCGTACGACGCGGCCGCCCCGGCCCCGCCCGGCCGGCGCGTCCTCCCCGGAGGATGCGCCGGCTGGACGACGCAGCACCAGCGCTCCGTAGGCGACCTGTCCCACGATCTGGGACGGCCCCATCCGAAAGGCACCCCTGTCCGAATGCTGTACGGGGTGAGTGACGGCCGTCACTGCCTCGACGTAGGTTGCACAGCCTGGTGGGGAGCCTCCGATCCCCATCGTCGACACGGCGCCAACATGGGGAAGGGGCCACGCCATGACCGAGACCGCAGCACGCACACCCGACACGGGAGGCAGTGCCGAGCAGGCCAGGGCCAGCCTGGACCGTCGCCGCTTCGTCGGCTACGTCCTGGGCGGGGCGACGCTCGTCACCGCCGCCGACATGAGTCTGGGGCGGGCCAAGAGCCGCCTGGGCCTGGGAGGTGCCGCGCACGCGGCGAACCCCAGCGCCCCGCAGATCCCCGAGCTGTACGACCTCGAGGACCTCCAGACCGATGGTGCCTTGCCAACCAGCCAGTTGATCACTGTGACCATCGACGAGCGCGGGCACGCGAATTTCGAGTTCCCGCGCACCGAGGTCGGCCAGGGCATCATCACCTCGACGATGATGATCCTCGCCGAGGAGCTCGACCTCCCGATGAAGAAGGTGCACGTCCAGCTGGCGCCGGCCCGGCCCGAGCTGCTGCTCAACCAGCTCACCGGTGGCTCCAACACCACTGTCTCCACCTTCACCCCCGTTCGCGTTGCCGCCGCCATCGCCCGCCAGCAGCTGCTCGAAGCCGCAGCCGCGCGCCTGGGGGGTGACGTCACCCGCCTGACCACGATCGCAGGCACCGTCGTCGACACCGCGGGCAACATCCTGTCCTACGGCGAGCTCTCCGCCGACGCTGCCAGCGACGCCTTCAAGGAGGTCTCGGTCACGCTGCGGCCGCCGTCGTCGTTCCGCATGATCGGCACCGGCCAGCGTCGTGAGGACGCCCGCGCCGCGGTCACCGGCAAGAAGAAGTTCACCACCGACCTCGACGTCAAGGGCGCCCTGCCCACGATGGTCTGCCGACCGCCGGACCACCGCGGCACTGCGGTCCGCCTGCGCAACGAGTCGGCGATCATGAAGATGCCCGGCGTCACTCACGTCGCGCAGATCCCGACCGGCATCGCCGTGCGGGCGAAGACGTTCGGCCACTGCATCGACGCCATCCGCGCCATGGACGTCGAGTGGCAGCCCGGTCCGGTCGCCGGCAAGTCCGACGACACGATCCTCGAGGAATTGGCCGCGGCCGAGCTGCCGATGGTTGTGCCGGACGTCCCGGTGCTCGCCGAGCAGATCGACACCAAGTTCGAGTTCATGTTCCGCTCCAGCGCCGCGCTCGAGCCGTACGCCGCCATCGCCGACGTCCGTGAGGACGGAGCCGAGATCTGGGCAGGCCTGAAGGTGCCGATCCTGGCTCAGGAAAACATCGCCCTCGAGTTGGGGATGACCCCGGACCAGGTGAAGGTCAACGTGATCACCGGTGGTGGCTCCTTCGGCCACAAGCTCTTCGGCGACCACGCCATCGAGGCCGCCCGCTGCTCGGCGGCGATGGGCGTCCCGGTCAAGCTGATGTGGCACCGTGCCGACGAGCCGCGCCAGGGCCGCCTCCACCCGATGGCGACCTCGCGGGTGCGGGCAACGGTGCTTCAGGGTCAGGTGCTCTCCTTCGAGCAGCGCCACACCAGCGTCGTCACGGACTTCAGCCACGGCCTGGGCGAGATCATCACGTCCACCCTGGACGAGGCCCCCACCGAAGTCGGTCGCTTCGTCGGCGGGTTCACCTTCGCCCAGACGATCTTCACGCTCACTCAGGAGCTGCCCTACAACATGGGCGTCATCACCCAGCTGCTCAACGAGACCAACCAGGACTTCTCCACCGGCTCCATGCGCAACATCTACAGCCCCGACACCTGCGTCGCGGCCGAGCTCACGATCGACCAGATCGGGGCCAAGATGGGCAAGGACCCCCTCGAGATCCGTCGCGAGCTGGTGCGCAACGACCGTGTGCGCGCTGCTCTCGAGGCCGTCGCAAAGCGGGGCAACTGGGGCCGGCGGATGCCCGCGGGCACCGCGCAGGGCATTGCGCTCCATAAGGAGTACAAGGGCTGCACCGCGGTCCTTGTAGAGATCGACTGCCGGCCGCAGACGGTCAACCGCCGCATCCCCAACGCCGTCACCGGTCCCCGCGTCACCAAGGCGGTCATCGCCGTCGACGCCGGCCTGGTCATCAACCCGATGGGCCTCGAGGCCCAGATGCAGGGCGGGTTCATGGACGGCATGGCGCTCACCCTCACCAGCAGCTGCCACCTGGAGGACGGCAAGTTCCTCGAGGCGAGCTGGGACAACTACTTCTACACCCGGCAGTGGAACGTCCCGTTCGACCTCGACGTGATCGTCATGGACCCCGACACCGAGCAGCCCGGCGGTGCCGGCGAGGCGGCGGTGGGCTCCTCGGCGGCCGCGATCGCGTGCGCCTACGCCCGCGCGACCGGCAAGCTCCCGACCCGGTTCCCGATCAACCACGACACGATCTCGTTCAAGCCCAAGACCTTCATCCCACCCATCCCCCCGTCGCCGCGCAACGGCCTGAAGAACCGCTGAGGAGCACGTCATGGCCAAGCACAGCTTCATCGTCAACGGCGAGCGCGTCACCGTGAAGGTCGACAAGGACGTCCGGCTCCTGTGGGTGCTCCGCGACATCCTCGGGGTCACCGGCCCCAAGTACGGCTGCGGCATCAACGTCTGCAAGGCGTGCACCTCGCACGTCAACGGCAAGGCGGTCAACCCGTGCGCCATCCCCGTCGGGGACCTCCGTCCCGACGACGAGGTGACCACCATCGAGGGCCTGGCCGACACCGTCGGCAAGGACCTGCACCCGATGCAGGAGGCCTGGATCGACCGGGACGTCGCCCAGTGCGGCTACTGCCAGCCCGGTCAGATCATGGCCGCGGTCGACCTGGTCAACCGGGTGCGGGCGGAGAACCGCGCGATCACCGACCGCGACCTGGACTCGATCCGCAACATCTGCCGCTGCGGCACCTACACCCGCATCCGCGAGGCGATCGTGCAGGGCGCCCGGAAGATGTGACCGCTCGGGGCCCGGCCCCGACCACGGCGAACGCCGCCACCAGCAGCACCAGAGGCACCGGCACCGCCCGTCCCCGGACAGGGGGCGGGCGGTGCTGCGTCCCGCGTAGAATCCCGCCCGTGCCCTTCCAGAGCAGTGGCCCTCGTGCCCGCAGGGGCGGTGACGGACGTCTGACCGACGCGCTGGACCCGCACGACCAGGGACCCCAGGACGCCTGCGGCGTCTTCGGCGTCTGGGCCCCGGGGGAGGACGTCGCCAAGCTGACCTACTTCGGCCTGTACGCCCTGCAGCACCGCGGCCAGGAGTCCGCCGGCATCGCGGTGAGCAACGGGCGCCAGATCCTGGTCTACAAGGACATGGGTCTGGTCTCGCAGGTCTTCGACGAGTCCACGCTCGACTCCCTCAAGGGCCACCTCGCGATCGGCCACTCGCGCTACTCCACCACCGGCGCGAGCACGTGGCAGAACGCCCAGCCGACCTTCCGGCCCACCGTCGACGGCTCGATCGCGCTGGGCCACAACGGCAACCTGATCAACACCCACGAGCTGCGCGAGCAGGTGGCGGCCCTCCCCGGCCCCGAGGACGAGCTCGACCTGCACCAGCGCCCGGGCGAGGCCGCCACCAACGACACCAGCCTGGTGACCGCGCTCATGGCCCACCACCCCGACTCCACGCTGGAGCAGCGGGCGCTGGAGGTGCTCCCGCTCCTGCGCGGGGCCTTCTGCTTCGTGTGGATGAACGAGGACACCCTGTACGCCGCCCGCGACCCCCAGGGCATCCGGCCGCTGGTCCTGGGTCGCCTCGACCGCGGCTGGGTCGTGGCCTCCGAGGACGCCGCCCTGAAGACCATCGGCGCCTCGGTCGTCCGCGAGGTCGAGCCCGGCGAGATGCTCGTCATCGACGAGAACGGCCTGCGCTCGCACCACTTCGCCGAGCCCGAGCCCAAGGGCTGCGTGTTCGAGTACGTCTACCTCGCCCGCCCGGACGCCACCATCGCCGCGCGCAGCGTGCACCAGGCGCGCGTGGAGATGGGCCGCCAGCTGGCGCGCGAGTTCCCGGTCGAGGCCGACCTGGTCATGCCGGTGCCGGAGTCCGGCACCCCCGCCGCCGCGGGGTACGCCGAGGAGTCGGGTATCCCCTTCGGCCAGGGGTTCGTGAAGAACGCCTACGTCGGGCGCACCTTCATCCAGCCCAGCCAGACCCTGCGCCAGCTGGGCCTGCGGCTGAAGCTCAACGCCCTCGAGCACATGGTGCGCGGCAAGCGGCTGGTCGTCGTGGACGACTCGATCGTGCGCGGCAACACCCAGCGTGCCCAGATCCGGATGCTGCGCGAGGCCGGCGCCCTCGAGGTGCACGTGCGCATCTCGAGCCCCCCGGTGAAGTGGCCCTGCTTCTACGGCATCGACTTCGCCACCCGCGCGGAGCTGATCGCCAACGGCCTGGACGTCGAGGAGATCGCCGCCAGTGTGGGCGCGGACTCGCTCGGCTACATCTCCCTCGACGGGATGATCGAGTCCACCGGCCAGCGGGCCGACGCGCTCTGCACGGCCTGCTTCACCGGTGAGTACCCCGTCGAGCTGCCCGACGAGTCCCTGCTCGGCAAGCACCTGCTCGAGGCCACCTTGAGCTCGCCCACGATGGGCCGGGCGCTGCCGGTCCTCAACAACCCCTGAGCCAGGAGCCCCCCGCTGTGAGCGATTCCCCGACGAGCCACACCGCCGGCAACGCCTACGCCGAGGCCGGCGTCAACATCGAGGCGGCCGACCGGGCCATCGACCTGATGAAGGTGTGGGTGGAGAAGGCCAAGCGTCCCGAGATGATCGGCGGCCTCGGTGGCTTCGCCGGGCTCTTCGACGCCTCCGCCCTCACCCGCTACAAGCGTCCGCTGCTCGCCACCTCCACCGACGGAGTCGGCACCAAGGTCGCCATCGCGCAGGCCATGGACGTCCACGACACCATCGGCCGCGACCTGGTCGGCATGGTCGTCGACGACCTGGTCGTCTGCGGGGCCGAGCCGCTCTTCATGACCGACTACATCGCCACCGGCCGGGTCGTCCCGGAGCGGATCGCCGCGATCGTCAAGGGCATCGCGGAGGGCTGCGTCGAGGCCGGCTGTGCGCTGGTCGGCGGCGAGACCGCCGAGCACCCGGGGCTGCTGCACCCCGACGAGTACGACGTGGCCGGTGCCACCACCGGTGTCGTCGAGGCCGACGACCTGCTCGGCCCCGGGCGCGTGCGCCCCGACGACGTCGTGCTGGCCATGGCCTCCTCGGGCCTTCACTCCAACGGCTACTCCCTGGTGCGCCACGTGCTGCTCTCCGAGCACGGCGCGGGCTGGGCCCTGGACCGCCACGTCGACGAGCTCGGCGGCGACCTCGGCACCACCCTGCTGACCCCGACGCGCATCTACGCCAAGGCCTGCCTGGACCTCGCGCGCACGGTCACGGTGCACGCGATGTCGCACGTCACCGGCGGCGGTCTGGCGGCCAACCTCGAGCGGGTCATGCCGGTCGAGCTGTCCGCGACGATCGAGCGCGGCACCTGGACCCCCGAGCCGGTCTTCGACCTCGTACGCCGGGTCGGGGACGTCTCCCAGGCCGACCTGGAGGCGACGCTCAACTGCGGCGTCGGGATGGTCGCCCTGCTCCCGGCCGACCAGGTCGACGCCGCCGTCGCCGTGCTCGAGGGCTACGGCATCCACGCTTGGCCCGCAGGCCGCGTGGGCGCCGCGACCGGTCGCGGCGGTGCCGTCGAGCTGGTGGGTCAGCACCCCGGCTGGTGACCCCGGTCGGTGACCCGGGGGCTTCCCGGCGAGCCACTCGGAGCAGGGCATCGACGTGACGCCCGTCACGCCACGCGCTGGCCGGGCCGGCGTCGTGCGGTGAATAGCAGGATGGGTGTGCGGGAACAGCCGGGCAGCAGGTAGCGTTGCGCCCACGAGTGTTCGAGAGCAGCCCGGGAGCCACGTGCCCCGGCCAAGTGTGCGAGGGGGCTGGACCCTATGGGCCGCGGCCGTGCAAAAGCCAAGCAGACCAAGGTCGCTCGCGAACTCAAGTACCGGACTCACGAGACGGACTTGAGCGCGCTGGCGGCGGAGCTCCACGGGGGCGAGTCCCGTGACGAGGCGGAGGACCACGACGAGTGGTCCGACATCGCCGACCAGCGTCGCGACTGACGACGAGCACGCGCCAGCGAACTCGTCGATCGGTGGTCGAGCGAGCGGCACGGCTGGGCCTGCGAAGCCGTGACCCGCGTGTCGAGACCCCGTCGATGCGGGCGACAGCAACCTGACGACGAGCCGGTCCTCCCCCACGGGGAGGACCGGCTCGGGTCAGCCGTGGCCGCGCGCGGTCAGGGTCTTCAGGCGTGGCCCGGCACCCACACGCCGCGCAGCCGGCCCACCGAGCGGATCCGCTCCTCGGCGACCCGGTCGGCGGCGACCGCCGGCGTGACCCCGTCGGCCTGCGCGAGCGCGAGCACCCGTCGCGTGGTGTCGAGGATCCCGGTGGCGCGTTGCTGCGCCCGCTCGAAGGAGAACCCGCGCGGGTCGAGCTCGTCGGCGACCTGGATCAGCCCGCCCGCGTTGACGACGTAGTCGGGGGCGTAGGTGATCCCGGCGTCCACGAGGTGCTTGTCGACGCCGGCGTGCGCGAGCTGGTTGTTGGCGGCGCCGCACACGACGCGCGTGCCCTGCGCACCGAGGACGTCGACGACCCGGTCGTCGAGCGCCCCACCCATCGCGCACGGCGCGTAGACGTCCAGCCCGGCGGTGAGCAGCTCCTCGACCGAGCCCACGGCGCGGACCTCCGGGTGCGCCGCGACGACGGCTCGCACGGCGGCGTCCACGACGTCGGTGACGACCACGTCGGCGCCCTCCTCGACCAGGTGCGCGACCAGGTGCCGCCCGACCTTGCCGACGCCGGCGACGCCGACGCGGCGGCCCTCGAGCGAGGTGGAGCCCCACGTGGCCTCGGCTGCGGCGCGCATGCCCTGCAGCACGCCGTACGCCGTGAGGACCGAGCTGTCGCCCGCGCCGCCGTGGGCGACGGTGCGACCCGTGACGAAGTCGCACTCGCGACCGACGTGGTCCATGTCCTCGCTGGTGGTGCCGATGTCGCAGGCGGTGCGGTAGCGACCGCCGAGGGTCTGGACGAAGCGGCCGTAGGCGCGCAGCAGGGCCTCGCCCTTCAGCACGGCCGGGTCGCCGACGATGACGGCCTTGCCGCCGCCCAGGTCGAGCCCGGCGACTGACGCCTTGTAGGTCATGCCGCGGGAGAGGTCGAGGACGTCGCGCAGCGCGGCCTCGGTGCTGGCGTAGGGGAAGAAGCGGGTCCCGCCGAGGGCGGGACCGAGGGCCGTGGAGTGGATCGCGACGACGGCGCGCAGGCCGGTGGCGGCGTCCTGGCACACGACGACCTGCTCGTGCTCGGCGGCGGCCTCGAGGAGGTCGAAGGACTGGCTCGTGGGCTGGCTCGTGGGCTGGCTCGTGGACATGGTGGGTCCGTTCTGCTCGGGGCCGCGGGGGTGGTGCGGCCGGTGGGGCCCGCAGGGGTGGCGCGGGTCACACCCAGGCTAGTGCGCGTCGGCGGTGCCGCGCAGCACGACCACGTCCCCGTGGGTGCCGTAGCCGCAGACGCGACCGCCGTGCGGGGTGCCGTCGAAGGTCACGAGCAGCCAGCCGCTCGCGCCGTCACGGTCGTCGCGCACGAGCGTGGGCCAGGGGATGTTGGTGGGGAAGTCGCCGTCGAGGCGGCCGGTCGGTCGCAGCTCGGCGTCGAGCACCACCCACTGCTCGCGCGCGCCGCGCGGGCCGTCGGGCCCGTCGGAGGCGAGCACCACCACGCCGCCCGGCACGTCGGGTCGCAGCAGCAGCGTCGGCCCCTCGGTGGCGGTGCGTCCCAGCGCCGCCGCCCGCAGCTGCAGCGAGCGCAGGTCCGGTCCCTCGGCGAGCACCGGGTGGAAGCGGAAGAAGCGCGAGGCGCTGACGTAGCCGACCAGCCACCCGGACCCGGTGCGCACGAGGTGCGGGTCCCAGACACCCACGGAGACCAGTCCGTCGGTGGGCAGGCGCAGCGGCTCGGTGCGCAGCACGTGGACCCCGCGCAGCACGTCCGGGCCGGCGGCGGCCTCGCAGCGGGCGAGCAGCACCTCGACCCGGGCGCCGTCGCGGTCGGGGTCCAGGTCGCCCCAGGTGCTGGTGGCGACCAGCCACTCCTCCCCGTCGCGCAGCACGTGCACGGCGTGGTCGCCGTGCACCATCCGCTCGCCGGGGCGGTGGAAGAACAGGTCCGCGGTCTGCTCCAGCGCCAGGCTGCCCGGGTCGAGCGCCCACACCGAGGCGTGCCCGGTGCCGAACGGGCCCGGCCCGGCACTGGTGGCGCTGAGCCGCACGCGCCCGTCGCCGGCGTCGTACGCCGTGCCGTCGGCGTGCGTGACGACGCGGATGTCGCGCAGCCCGAGCTGGCCGAAGCCCCCGGCGAGCAGCGACGTCGCCGGGCCGTCGTGCCCGACCTGGAGCCGGTCGAGCCAGTCGGGCTCGCGCACCAGCGCGGCCGCGCGCGCCTGGGTGTCGGCCAGGTCGACGCGGGCGCGGCCGGTCCAGGGGCCGTCGGGGACCTCGCGGGTCAGGACGGTGACGTGGGTGCCGGTGAGCGCCAGGCCGAGCGCGGCGACCGGTCCCGCCCGGCCCGAGCGGCGGCTGCGCAGCACCGACGGCCCCGCGGGACCGTCGACCTCCAGCCAGCAGCTGCCGGCGGCGTACACCGCCGAGAGCGAGAGGCCCTCCCCGGCGAGCGTGAGCACGAGCCGCTCCTCGCCGGTGCCGGCCAGCCCCGCCTCCACCGCGGCGTACGGCGCCGGGCGCGGCAGCGGGGTCAACGAGCTGCGGCGGGGGTCGACCCGCTGCACCGGCCGGTCGAGCGCGGAGACCAGGTCGACGGGGCGCAGGCGGGCGACCTCGGAGTACCGCAGGCCGAGCGGGTCGACAGGTGCCCCGCTGCGGCTCAGGCCAGCCTCCGGCGCAGCTCGGCCACGGCGACGGCGACCTCGCGCTCGAGCAGCTCGAGCTTGGGCTCGATGCCCGTGAGGTTCCCGGCGTGGGCGTGCGCCTCCACCGCGGCCGAGGCCGCCGACACGCGCGGCAGCCCGAGGTTGAGGGCGCTGCCCTTGACCAGGTGCGCGGTGGTGAAGGTGGCGTAGGCGTCCCGCGACGCCAGGGCGGTACGGATGTCGGCGACCTGCCCGTCGATCCGCCCGACGAAGGAGCGGGCGGTGCGGTCGAAGAAGCTCTCGCCGTCCTTGACCAGCTCGGCCAGCACCTTGCGCCGCTCCTCGTCGACGACCGGGTCCTCGCCCGGGGGCAGCCCGGCGGCCGGCTCGGCGGACAGGTCCCGGGCGCTGTCCGGCTCCGCCGGGTCGGCGAGCGCCGTCGCGGTGCCGCCGGAGGTCGCGGACCGGGCACCGGTCTGGGCGGTGACCCGGGGAGCGGGGCCGCTCGGGCGGGGTGCGGGGACCGCGCCGGAGCCCCGGGTCCAGCGCTGCACCACCTCCTCGAGCTGGGTGGGGTCCACGGGCTTGGTGAGGAAGTCGTCCATGCCCGCGGTCAGGCAACGCTCGCGCTCGCCCTCCAGGGCCGAGGCGGTCATGGCGATGATCGGCACCCGGGTGCCGCGCGGCTCGCCGCCGCGGATCGCCCGGGTGGCGTCGATGCCGTCGATGCCGGGCATCCGGCAGTCCATGAGGACCAGGGCGTAGCCGTGGTCAGGCCCGGCCAGCGCGGCGATCGCGGCTTCCCCGTCGTCGGCGACGTCGACCTCGACCCCCAGTGCCTCGAGCAGTCCGGTGGCCACCAGCTGGTTGACCGGGTTGTCCTCGACGACCAGGACCCGCAGGTCCAGCGACGGCACCACCAGCCGGCGCGGGGCGCGGGACGCGGGCTCCTGCGGCTCACCGAGCGTGCGCAGCACGGCGGCCTGGAGCTCGGAGTGGCGCACCGGCTTGGACAGCGTGGTGCTGATGCCGGCCTCGCGGGCGGTGCGGGCGCCGACCCCCTGGTCGGAGGTGAGCAGCACCAGGGCCAGGTCGGCCAGTGCCGGGTCGGCCTTGATGATCCGGGCCAGCTCGAGGCCGTCGATGCGCGGCAGGACCAGGTCGAGCAGGGCGAGGGTGAAGGGTCGCTGGGCGCGCTGGGCCTCGCGCAGCGTCGCCAGGCACTCGGCCGGGGTCGCCACGGCGACCGGCTCCAGGTGCCAGGCCCGCAGCTGCTCGGTGAGGATGAACCGGTTGGTCTCGTTGTCGTCGACCACCAGCACCCGCCGGCCGCGCAGCGACTCCGGCGCGGCGCTCGTGCGCCGCGGCGAGGAGGGGGTGTGGCCCAGCCGCGCGGTGAAGGAGAAGGTCGAGCCCTCGCCGACCGCGGAGTCGACCTGGATCTGGCCCGCCATCGCCTCCACCAGCTGCTGGCAGATCGCCAGGCCCAGCCCGGTGCCGCCGTGGCGGCGGGTGGTGGCGAGGTCTGCCTGGGTGAAGGCGTCGAAGAGGTGCGCCTGGGCCGAGGCCGGGATGCCGATGCCGGTGTCGCAGACGTCGACGCGCAGGACCACGCCGTCGCGGTCCTGGTGCTCGACCCGGGCCTGGATCGAGACCTCGCCGTCCTCGGTGAACTTCACGGCGTTGGAGCCGAGGTTGGTGAGCACCTGGCCGAGCCGGGTCGGGTCGCCGCGCAGGTAGTCCGGGACGTCGGGGTGGCAGGCGACGACCAGCTCGACGCCCTTCTCGTGGGCGCGGCCGGCGAGGACCGAGGCGGTCTGCTCGAAGACCGAGCGCACCTCGAAGTCGACGTCCTCCAGCTCGAGCTTGCCGGCCTCGATCTTCGACAGGTCGAGGATGTCGTTGATGATCGCCAGCAGGGAGAGCCCGGACTGGTGGACCCCGTCGGCCAGGCGACGCTGGTGGTCGTCGAGCTCGGTGCGCAGCAGCAGCTCGTTGAGGCCGATGACGCCGTTCATCGGGGTGCGGATCTCGTGGCTCATCGTGGCCAGGAACTCCGACTTCATCCGTGAGGCCTCCATGGCCCGGTCGCGGGCGTCGGCGAGGTCGGCGGCGGCGCGCTCGCGCTCGGCGACGACGCCCAGCTGTGCGGCGACCTGCTCGACCAGCTCGTGGGAGGCCTCGGAGAGCGGGTCCTCGTCGGCCAGGACCTCCAGGACCGCGAGCACCTCGCCGCTCGCCACGACCGGCATCGTCACCCGGGAGACGGCCCGGCCGCGGTCGAGCAGCGGCTGCACGGCGACCTCGCCCGATCCCAGCACCTGCGCGGCGAGGTCGGTGGGACTCGGCGCACGACCGGGCTCGCCGTGGTCGTCGCGCCGCTGGCCGAGCCCGGTGTCGAGGGCAGGCCACACCTGGGTCAGCACCCCGGGCCGCTCGGTGGTCCAGGCGGCGACCGGCTGCCAGCCGGTGTGCTCGGGCAGCCGCAGGGCCGCGACCTCGATCGCCTCCTCGAGCGTGCGGGCGCGGTTGGAGGCCATCGCCATCTGCTGCAGCAGCCGGAGCCGTGCGGACGCGGCCGTCGCGGCGACCTCGGCACGGCGGACCTCGGTGACGTCCTGGTTGGTGCCGCCGACCCGCACGGGGCGGCCGGTAGCGGGGTCGCGCACGATCCGGCAGCGGCCGTGGATCCAGCGCTGCTCGCCGTCGGGTCGCAGCACCCGGGCGTCGAACTCGAAGGAGACCCGGTCGCGCAGGGCCTCCTCGGTCACGGCCTGCACGTGCGCGCGGTCGTCGGGGTGCAGGCACGCCGCGAACGCCTCGAACGTGCCGTCGAACTCCTCGCGCGGCACGCCGTAGAGCCGGTGCAGCTGGTCGGACCACACCACCTCCCCGGTCTCCAGGTCCCAGGAGAAGGAGCCGATGCCGGCGATCTCCTGGGCCTCGACCAGTTGGCGGGAGAGCACCTCGTCGTGCGGGTCGGGACCCGGGCCTGCGACCTGCGGGCTGCCCGCCTGCGCGACCCCGCTCGACTCCTGCGCGGGACGCCCCGGGCTGGCGCCGGGGGAGTGCGCGGCGTCGTACGCCGTGAAGCGGTGCAGCCAGCCCAGCGTGCGTCCGTCCTCGCGGACCGGGCTGTAGCTCATGAGGCCGCCGACGAGTGTGCCGTCGGCGCGCTGGAGGGTGACCGGCAGGTTGTCGCGGCCGCGCGTGCCGCGGGCGAGCATCGAGAGGTGCATCTCGATCCGGGTGCGCTGGCCCGCGGGGAAGACCTCGTGCGCGGGCAGGCCGGCCATCTCGCCGAGGTCGCGGCGCAGCAGGTGCGCCATCGCGCGGTTGGCCCACACGGTGGTCCCGCGGCGGTCGAGCACCCACAGGCCGTCGGTCGTCGCGTCGACCACCGACACCAGCCAGTCCGGCTGCTCCACCCGTGTCCCCCCTTCGCCCGTGCCTGCTCCCGAGGTAACCATCATGTCCTGTCCCGCACGTGCGGGGGCCGGAGTGGCCGAGCCGGCGCATCTTTCCGGAAGAACGCGCCGGCTCGGCGGGACCAGGGCAACCAGGGGTCAGCGCAGGGTCATCCGCGGCTCCCCGCCGGAGAGCCCGGTGCCGGCGATGGTGCAGGTGCCCCCGCGCGGGGTGCCGGCGTTCCAGGCCTGGCGCACGCAGCTGCGGGTGGCCAGCTGGCCCCAGTAGTTCGGGTGCAGCGACTCCTGGATGTAGTACGGGCTGCTGGAGCAGCAGGTGCTGACGGTGCGGATCTGGTTGACCCACTCGGTCCGGTCGACCGCGCCGGCCTGGGACCAGGAGGTCAAGCCCTTCTCCTCGTAGAGACCGACCGTGCTCTCGCAGAGGCGCCGGCCGGTGAAGGCCGAGGCCAGGTCGAGGACGCGGGTGTTCGTGAGCCCCGAGGCGGTGATGGCGCTGCGGACGGTGTTGTTGATCGTCGGCAGGGCGGTGGAGTTGGCCCAGTTGGCGTCGGCGTTCCAGAAGCCGCAACCGCCGGTGTTCTGCCGGGTGTAGCCGGTCTCGGCGTAGCGGAAGCCCGAGGCGTTCGGGATCGGCGAGGGGTAGGTCTGCACCAGCAGGGTCCAGGCGCTGTCGGCGTACCCGGCGTTGCGCATGGCGGTGCGGAGGTTCTGGAAGGCGGTGGCGATCCGGGTGCGCACCGCGGTGACGTTGCTGCTGGTGAAGTTCGCGGTCACCGAGCTGTCGTCGTGGCAGTAGTTCTTCCACCAGCTGGGCGAGGAGAGCCAGTTGGCCACGCAGGTGGTGACGATGTCGGCGAAGTTGAAGTCGTTGCCGCCGATGGAGACCACGACCATCTTGACGTTGTTGCTCGAGGCGAACTGCTGCAGCGCCTTGGCCTGGCCGATCCGGCCGGCGCCGTCGTCGTAGAAGTCCAGGCCGGGCTTGAAGTAGGTGCCCGAGGCGTCGGTGGTGGTCCTCGCGCCCGAGCAGGCGAGGTTCTTCCCGAGGGTCCCGGCGCCGATGAAGACCTCGGCGGCCTTGCTGCGGTGGCAGCGCGCGGTCGACTCGCCGGTCGGGGTGTCCCAGTAGGCGGTGGAGCCCAGCGCGTCGGCGTACGACGACGAGACGTTCGAGCTGCCGGCCCAGCGCCCGGCCTCACCGGAGATGTAGGAGTCGCCGACGCTGACGACGTACGGCGTGCCGACCCCGGGTCCGTCGGCGCGGGCGGCCGGGACGGGCAGGAGCGGGGCGGCGCCGCTGGTGAGGGCGCTCAGGAGCGCGGCGAGCAGCAGCAGCACGCCGACGGGGGCGGCGAGGCGGCGCCAGGTGGCGGTGGACGACATGAGGGACCTTTCCCGAGCAGTGATCTGCCTCACAACGAGGCAGGCGCACGCTAGCGGGGCGGGACGGCTCGGGGAAGGGGCGCGGTGGCCGGGCGTCGCGCGGTGGGGTGCGACCGCGCGGTCAGCGCGCTGCCGGCGGACCCACCGAGCCGCGCGTGACGAGCACGTGCGGCACCCGCACGGAGCGCTCGCCGGCCTCGCCGCGCAGCAACCGGACGGTGATCTCGGCGGCCGTGGCGGCCTGGAGCTCGACCTGCTGATCGACGGTGGACAGGCCCATCACCGCGGCGGTGGGGTGACCGTCGATCCCGATGACCGAGAGGTCCTCGGGGATCCTCAGCCCGCGGCGCAAGGCGCCCATGCTGAGGGCGGTGGCGAGCTCGTCGGAGTAGGCGAAGACGGCGGTGGGTGGCTGCGGCAGCGCGACCAGCCGGTCGAGGGCGCGGCTGCCGGCGTCGACGGCCCACGGCTCGGTGACGAGCAGGTCGGAGCGCTCGGGCACGCCTCGGGCAGCGAGCGCGTCGCGGAAGCCGGCGACCCGCAGCAGGTCGGCGTCCCAGGTGGTGTCGTCGGTGTCGCTGGTGCGCACCATCGCGATGTCGCGGTGGCCGGCGTCGAGGAGGTGCTCGACGGCGAGGCGGGCCATCGCGCGGTCGTCCACGTCGACGTGCGGCAGGCCGCGGGCGGCACCGCCGGCGATGACGAGCGGGACGCCGAGCAGGTCGAGGCGGTCGCGCTGCTCGGGCGAGAGCGGCAGGGCGGCGAGCACCACCGCGTCGACCTTGCGTCGGGCCGGCAGGTCGCGCACGAAGGCGCCGCGCTCGGCGGGGCCGGGCACCTGGTAGACGAGCACGTCCATGCCCTCGGCGCGCAGCCCGCGCTCGAGCCCGCCGAGCATCATCGAGTAGAACCACACGTCCATCCGCGGCATCACCACCGCGACCCGGCCGGTCTCGCGACGCGACAGCGAGCTGGCCTCGGGGGAGACGACGTAGGAGAGCTGGTCGGCCACCTCGCGGACCCGGCGGCGCGTCGACTCCCCGACACCCGGCACGTCGCGCAGTGCTCGGGACACCGTGGCGATCGAGACCCCGGCGAGCCGCGCGACGTCGGCCATGTTGGCGGGAGACAGGGATGCGGGCCCGGAGGGGCCCTCGTCGGCCCCTGGGGCCGCTCCCTGCGGCGGCTCGTCCACCCGTTCAGCGTAGGGCAGGCGTGGCCCCGGGGGTGAGGAACGGGTGGGCCCGGGTCTACCCGTCGGGGTATGGGGATGCGACGATTGTCCGGCGACGTCGGCCGGCACGTCTGCCCCCCAGCGCTCCGGCCGGCGTCGCCCCTGTCTCCGCTCGCAGCAGCCGAGGACGCCGAACGGGCAGCTCTCTCCTGGAGAGCTGCCCGTTCGTGGACGAGCGGTGGGTCGGTGTCAGTCCAGGACGCCGGGGGCTGCCTCGTCGTCGAGCCAGTCCTGCCCGTCGTCGTAGTGCTCCCGGTCGGCCGCGTCGTCGCTGCGACCGCGCCGACGGGCTGCGCCCGCTCCAGCGGCGCCGCCGCGGCCGCCACCGGCGGCCGCACCGGTCCGGGCCCCGCCGCTCCCGCGACCGCCCGCGCCGGCTGCCGCCGCGCCGCGGCCGGAGGCGGTGGTACGACCGGCGGTCGAGGCGGCCCCCACGCCACCCCGGGCCGCCGGCCGAGCCTGTGCCGGCGCCCCCGCGACCGCGCCGCGGCCGAGGGTGCCGGAGACCGCCGAGCGGCTCAGGCCGCCCAGGGGTCGGGCCTGCTGGCCGGGTGCGAGGACGCCGGCGCCGATGCCGCGCACGATGCCCACGCCCTTAGCCAGCCCGCCGAGCAGGGCACCGCCGCCGAGGCCGACGCCCACCGCCGTACCGACACCGCCGGGGACGAGTCCCGGGCCGCTGGGGCCAGTGGGGCCGATCGTGGTCGGACCGGTGGGGTCGACCGGGTCCAGCACGGTCGGGTCGATGACGGTGGGGTCCTCGACCTCCGGGTCGGTGGTCTCGTCGACCGGGTCCACCTCGTTGCCGCCGCCGGTGTCGATGTCGGTCGGCTGGCCGATCACGGAGCCGTGGTACGTCGTGCCGGTCGCGCCGCCGGTGCCCCGGCTCCCCGGGATCGGCGCGCGGCTGCCGGGGCCGTCGCCGCCGCCGGGGCCGTCCTGGCCGCCCGGCTCCTCGGGGTCGGGGAGGCCGTGGATCGACTTCATGACCGCAATCGGCTCCTCGTAGCGCCGGTCGAACTCCTCGGCGATCTCGCGGGCCCGCTGCTCACGCAGCGCCTCGCGCTCCTGGAAGGCCGAGACAGCGGCGTTGTGCTTGCCCTGCTCGGTCATCCGCTTCTCGTCGTCCCACTCGGGGTTGTCGGAGAAGGAGCCGGGGTCCATCAGCGGTGCGGTCGCCGGGTCGGAGTCGATCTGGTTGCGCTGGGCGCGGATGTTGGTGATCGTCTGGGCAGCCGACTCCAGCGCGGCCTGACCGCGTCGGAACTCCGCGACCCGGGCGTCGAGGTTGTCGGCGGAGCGACGCATGGCCTTGAACATCGCCGGGCCGGTCTGCCCGCCGATGCCGAGGCCCGCGTTGGCCGCCGATCGGAGGCGGCGCGCGACTTCCTCGAGGCGGCCGACCGACCGGCCCCACTCAAGGACGCCGTTCATCGTCACGACTCCCTCGTCAGCGGGACCAAGGGCCGCGTCCAGCCTCTGCCGCTCGGGTCCATTGCTCATCGGTCGAGTCCTCCCTCGGTCGCGGAGCGCACGCTGCCGACCTCGGCGGCGATGCGATCGAGATCCTCCTGGGCGTGCTGGTCCGCCACGTTGAAGCCCTTGCGGAAGGTCTCGACGCCGTCGTCGTAGTGCTGGAGGTCGTGCACCATCGTCACGAGCGTCTCCTTGACGGCGCGGCGCGCGAGCTCGGTGTGGTGCCCCAGGGCGCTGCCGTTGGGCAGCGTGCCGAAACGGGACTGGGGGACCTGCGCCGGCTCGTAGGTGGCCTGCTCCCTGCCCTCCTGGAGGGCCTCGGTGATGGCCGCGATGGTCTCGGTGTCGATCCGCAGCTCCTGGAGGAACTGCATGATCGCTCCCATGTCGATGGGTGATCCGTCACCGCTGATGGCCACCATGGTCCAGCCTCCCGAAAGCCGTCATCGAGTCGTTGCAGGTCGCTCTTCCTTTACCCCCGCGGACGCGATGGTAAAGGCTCGTCCACGTGCTTTCCCTATCGGCGAGGTCCTCAATCCTCGCCACGCACGTGAGCGGCAGGAGCCGCGGGTTTTGCCGCGAGACCCGCGGGGCAGAACCGGCTCCATGCAACGTCGTGAGCGCCGACAGGGATGGACCAGGCTGGTGATCCAGGCAGTGGGCGGCGTCGCGGCCACGGCCATGCTGGTGACCGGTTGCTCGGGGGAGCCCTCGGACGAGGGGGCGACGCAGCCTCCGGTGACTCCCGAGACCTCGGCCCCGGCCTCCGGTACGCCCGAGGAGTCGCCCTCTGCGATCGAGGAGACCTTCGCCGACGTCGAGGACCCGGCGACGGTGCGCATCCCGACGGGCAAGGTCCCCGGGCTCGACGCTGTCAAGGCGTGGGAGGGAGCGCGGGTCGACGCCACGACCACTCCCATCGGTGCCGAGCTCTTCCTCGGTCCCGGGAGGAGTGCAGTCGTGCTGCTGAAGTCCTACGACGGTCTGTCGGCCCGAGGCTCGGGGGAGGCCGAGCTGCGCTACTGGCGCAAGCGCAACCTCTTCACCGAGGGTCCGGTCGAGGTCATGGACCCCGTCGTCGTGGACGGGCAGCAGCTGCAGCATGCCCGCGGGAGCAGCTCCCTGAGCCTCGTGGACTGGTTCGTCCACGCCGTCGAGGGCCTCACCGTCGAGGTGCTCTTCCTCCTTCCGCTCGACTTCTCCGAGACCGAGCGGGAGGAGTACATCGCGCAGGTCATGGCGACGCTGGAGTTCGAGTGAGGTCGTACGTCGTTCGCTCATGGTGCTCCGATCGCCGCGGTGGTGCTTGCGACAGGTGTGGCGCTGAGCGGCTGCGCGGACGACGAGGGCGCGGAGAGGACAGCGCCTGTCTCTGCGGCTGCGTCGTCGGGTGCCGCCGAGCCATCTACGACCGGGGAGCCGGAGGCCGAGCCCGAGGACACGTGGGGCGACGTCGAGGACCCGGCGACCATGCGGGTGCCGTTGGCGATGGTCGAAGGTGTCGAGGATGTTCGCGTGTGGGAGGGGTCGCTCTTCCGCAAGAACCCGACAGCGGTAGTCGTGGCAGGCCCTGCCGATGGTGGTGGGGTCCAGACCTTGACGCTGGGGAGCAGCAGGGTGATCGGGAAGGAGACCTCGGAGGCCGAGGTCAGGTACTGGAGCCGGAACAGCGGCCTGCTCGAGGATCGGGCCGAGGTGCTCGACCCGGTGGTCGTCGACGGGCTCGAGCTGCAGCACGCGCGAGGGCGCAACGGGGTGGAGGTCGTCGACGGCTACCTGTACTCCGACGGGGAGATCTCCTACCGGGTCATCTTCACGACGCGGCTGGACTACACCGAGGCGCAGCGGGACGAGGCCATCGGGCAGGTCATGGCGACCTTGGAGTTCGAGTGAGGTCGTACGTCGGCGCTCATGGTGCTCCGATCGCCGCGGTGGTGCTTGCGACAGGCGTGGCGCTGAGCGGCTGCTCGGCTGAGGAGGACCCAGCCCAGGGTGCGTCCGCCTCGGCGGTCCCCTCGTCCGCTGCCCTGGATCCTCGCGAGGAGGAAGAACCGGAGGACACCTTCGCCGACGTCGAGGAGCCCGCGTCCCGGGCGTTGGACGCGGATCTCCTGGACGGCGTGGCTGCGATGAGTGTGTGGCAGGGCGCGGAGCTGGAGGAGGACTCCAGGCTCGCTGTCGCGGAGATCACCGTCGCGCAGCGTCCCGTGGTCGTCTCGGTGCTCACTCAGACGGGGCTGACCGCACGAGAGAGCGCGCAGGCCGAGATGCGCTACTGGATCAAGCGCAACAACACGACCGAGGGGCCGGTCGAGGTCCTCGATCCTGTCGTGGTCGACGGGGCGGAGCTGCAGCGTGTTCGTGGTGCGACGATCGCGGACCTCGTCGTGGACCGGTTCTTCTACGCCACTGGCGAGGTGAGCGTCGACGTCCAGTTCCTGACCCCGACAGAGCTGTCCGAGGCTGAGCGTGAGGACTACATCGGGCAGGTCATGGCGACCCTGGAGTTCGAGTGAGGTCGTACGTCGTTGCTCGTGGTGCCCCGATCGCAGCGGTGGTGCTTGCGACAGGTGTGGCGCTGAGCGGCTGCGCGGACGACGAGGGCGCGGAGAGGACAGCGCCTGTCTCTGCGGCTGCGTCGTCGGGTGCCGCCGAGCCATCTACGACCGGGGAGCCGGAGGCCGAGCCCGAGGACACGTGGGGCGACGTCGCCGACCCCGCGACCGTTCCCCTGGACGCCGAGCTGCTCCGAGGAGTCGAGGCCGTCAGCATCTGGGAGGGCGCGACCCCGCAGGTCGAAGAGGGTCTGGGCGGCGGAGAACTGGTGCTCGGGCCAGGCCGTTCCCTGGCGCTCCTGGTGAGCACGCTTCCAGAGGTCCTGGCCCCGGGCAGCTCGCAGGCGATGCTCCGGGACTGGTCCAGGGTCAACGGGGTGGCGACGAGCAAGGTGCAGGAGCTCGAGCCGGTGGTCGTCGACGGGCAGGAGATGTTGCGCGCACGGGGTGACAACGGGTTCACGGTCTATGACGCCTTCTTCCTCGGTGACGACCAGATCGGGATCGAGGTCGTGGTCGCGACCCCCATCGACTTCACGGACGCGGAGCGTGAGGAAGCCATCGGACAGGTCATGGTGACGCTGGAGTTCGAGTAGTCCCGCGCGCGCTGCCGCCCCAGAGGGTGAGGCGCGCCACGTCCGCGGCTCGGACGGAGCCGCAGGTGGCTGCCCACGGCGGCGTCGCGGCGCTACGGTCCCCCTGACCCGGCACGACCCGTGCCCGGCCGGCCACCCGGCGTACGACGTCGGGGGCCCAGGTGCAGCACGGCAGCAGTCCGAGGTGGAGAGCGAGGTGGGGAGCGTGGGCGAGCACGACGGCGTCGTCCCGGTCTACTTCCTGTCCGACTCCACGGGGATCAGCGCGGAGACGATGGGCAACGCGCTGCTGCTGCAGTTCCCCGAGCTGACCTTCGAGCGCACGACGATCCCGTTCATCGCCGGGGTCGAGCAGGCGCGGGAGATCGTCGCGATGCTCGACGAGGTCGCTGCCGGGCCGGTCACGCCGCTGGTCTTCTGCACCGCGGCCGCCGACGACGTGCGCCACGAGCTCAACCTCACCAAGGCGCCGGTCATCGACTTCTTCGACCTGCACATGAGCCGCGTGGAGTCGTTGCTGGGCCAGCGCGGCATCCGCCAGGCCGCCCGCCTGCACGGCGTCGGCGACATCAAGCGCTACAACGCCAGGATGGCGGCGGTGGAGTTCACCATCGAGCACGACGACGGGCAGTCGCTGCGCGCGCTCGACAAGGCCGACGTGATCCTGCTGGCGCCCTCGAGGTGCGGCAAGACGCCGACGAGCATGTACCTCGCGCTCCAGCACGGGCTGTACGTCGCCAACTACCCGCTCGTCGACGAGGACCTCGAGGACTCCGCCCTCCCGCGGCCCGTGGCCGACCTCGCCGACCGGTGCTTCGGCCTGGTGACGACCGTGGAGCGGCTCAGCCGGGTGCGCAACGAGCGCCGCCCCGGCTCCCGCTACGCCTCCCCGGAGCAGTGCCGCTGGGAGCTGCGGCGCGCCAAGGAGCTCTTCGAGGCCCACCGGCTGCCCGTCGTGGACTCCTCGGCGAAGTCCGTGGAGGAGATCTCCGCCCTCATCCTGCAGACCAAGAAGCAGCGCGCCCGCACCGCCGCGGCCGCGAGAACGAGCAGCACCAGCAGAGGGGACTCCCCAGCATGACCGGTTCCGACATCAGCAACGTCCGGTGGTTCGCCGACCTCGGCCTCGGCGACCTCGAGCAGGTCGGCGGCAAGAACGCCTCGCTGGGCGAGATGGTCTCCCACCTCACCGACCTCGGGGTGCGCGTGCCCGACGGGTTCGCCACGACCGCGGAGGCCTTCCACCGCTTCATCGGTGACACGGGCCTGGCCGAGCGGATCTCGGGGCTGCTGGCCGACCTCGACACCGACGACACCCGCGCCCTGGCCGCGACCGGCAAGGAGATCCGCGAGGCCGTCGTCGCGCAGGAGTTCCCGGCCGACCTCGAGGCCGACATCCGCACGGCGTACGACAAGCTCGTGTCCGAGGCCGGGGGCGAGGCGTCCTTCGCCGTGCGCTCCTCCGCCACCGCCGAGGACCTCCCCGACGCCTCCTTCGCCGGCCAGCAGGAGACATTCCTCAACGTCCGTGGGATCGAGGCGGTCCTCACCGCCATCCGCGAGGTCTACGCCTCGCTCTACAACGACCGCGCCATCGCCTACCGGGTGCACCACGAGTTCGCCCACGACGCGGTCGGCATCTCCGCCGGCGTCCAGCGGATGGTGCGCTCCGACATCGGCTCCTCGGGGGTCATGTTCACGATGGACACCGAGTCCGGCTTCGAGGACGCGGTCTTCATCACCTCGGCGTACGGCCTGGGTGAGGGCGTCGTCCAGGGTGCGGTCAACCCCGACGAGTTCTACGTCTACAAGCCTTCGCTGCGCGCCGGGCGCCCCGCGATCCTCAAGCGCGGCGTCGGCGGCAAGGCCACCAAGATGGTCTACACCGACGACGCGACCGTGGGACGCACGACCGAGTTCGTCGAGGTCGAGCCCGCCGACTCGCGTCGCCTGTCGCTGACCGACGACGAGGTCACCGAGCTGGCGAAGCACGCGCTGGTCATCGAGGAGCACTACGGGCGCCCGATGGACATCGAGTGGGGCAAGGACGGTGTCGACGGCAGGCTCTACATCCTCCAGGCTCGCCCGGAGACCGTGCAGTCGCGCCGCAGCGGTGCGCTCGAGCGGTTCAAGATCGACGCCTCGGCGACCAAGGGTGCCGACGTGCTGGTCGAGGGCCGCGCGATCGGCCAGAAGATCGGCGCCGGCCCGGTGCGGGTGCTGACCTCGCTCGAGGACATGCACACCTTCAACCCCGGCGAGGTGCTCGTCGCCGACATGACCGACCCCGACTGGGAGCCGATCATGAAGCGGGCCTCGGCGATCGTCACCAACCGCGGCGGCCGCACCTGCCACGCCGCGATCATCGCCCGCGAGCTGGGCATCCCCGCCGTCGTGGGCACGGGCGGTGCGACCAAGGAGCTCGCCGACGGCACCGAGGTGACCGTCTCCTGCGCCGAGGGCGACACCGGTCTGGTCTACGACGGCGTCCTGGACTTCTCCGTCGAGCGCACCGAGCTCGACTCGATGCCCGACATCCCGGTCAAGATCATGATGAACGTCGGCACGCCCGAGCAGGCCTTCGCCTTCTCCCGCCTGCCGCACTCCGGGGTCGGGCTCGCGCGGTTGGAGTTCATCATCAACCGCCAGATCGGCGTGCACCCGAAGGCGCTGCTCGACCTGGAGCGCGACCCCGCCAGCCTCGACGCCGACCTGCGCGCGGAGATCGAGGAGACGATCGCGGCGTACGACGGCCCGCGCGACTTCTTCGTCAAGCGGGTGGCCGAGGGGGTGGCGACGATCGCCGCTGCGTTCGCGCCGGAGCCGGTGATCGTGCGGATGAGCGACTTCAAGTCCAACGAGTACGCCAACCTCGTCGGTGGGCCGGCGTACGAGCCGCACGAGGAGAACCCGATGATCGGGTACCGCGGTGCGTCCCGCTACCTCTCGGACGAGTTCGCCGAGTGCTTCGAGATGGAGTGCGCGGCGCTGCGGCACGTGCGCGACGAGATGGGCCTGACCAACGTCAAGGTGATGATCCCGTTCGTCCGTACGGTCGGGGAGGCGAAGGGCGTCATCGACCTGCTCGCCCAGCACGGCCTGAGGCGCGGGGAGAACGACCTGCAGGTCGTGATGATGTGCGAGCTGCCCTCCAACGCGGTCATCGCCGAGCAGTTCCTCGAGCACTTCGACGGCTTCTCGATCGGCTCCAACGACATGACCCAGCTGACGCTGGGCCTGGACCGCGACTCCGGCCTGGTCGCCGCGACCTTCGACGAGCGCGACCCCGCGGTGCTGCACATGCTGCGGCTGGCGATCGAGGCGTGCCGCAATCAGGGCAAGTACGTCGGCATCTGCGGGCAGGGCCCCTCCGACCACCCCGACCTGGCCGAGTGGCTCGTGGAGCAGGGCATCGAGTCGATGTCGCTGAACCCCGACACCGTCGTCGACACCTGGCTGCGGCTCGGGGGCGTCACGGTCTCCTGATCGGAGCCGGTCGGCGGCGTACGTCGTCGCGGCCCGGCAACGCGAAGAGCCGCGGTCCCCGAGGGGGCCGCGGCTCTCGCGTGTGGCTGTGCCGGTGCTGTCGGATCAGCCGAGCAGGCCGCCCAGCAGGTCGCCGAGACCGAGCAGGTCCAGGACGCTGCCGATGCCACCGGGGCCGGCGAGGATGCCCTGCAGCTGGCCGAGCGGGTCGACACCGGGCTGGGCGAAGAACAGCAGGCCGCTGATGACCTGGCCCAGGATCGCGCCGGAGCCCGCGCCGCCGGGCACGAGCGCGCCGAGGGCACCGAGCTGGTCGACCATCTCGGTGAGGGCGCCGAGCCACGGGGCGGAGTCGCCGCCGACGTTGCCGGAGATCGCCTCGATGGTGCCGATGAACTGCGCGATCGCCGCCTGGACCGCGGCCGGGTTGGTGAGGTCGAGACCGCCACCGAGGCCGCCGAGCTGGGCGGTGAGCTGACCGATGAGGTCCTCGAGCTGCGGGATGCCGGCGATCGGCAGGTCGCCGGTCGGCAGGCCGCCCTGGAGCAGCTGGATCAGCGTGGCCATGGCCTCGGGGCCGCCGCCGATGGCGGTCAGCTCGCCGAGCAGGCCCTGGAGTGCGGCGGCGACGCCGGCCGGGTCCATGGCCTGGACGGCCGCGAGGAGCGCCTCGAGCTGCGCGGTGTCGAGGCCGGGGACCTCGGCCTGGCCCTGGACCTGCTCGAGGCCGGCCTGGAGCTGGGCGACGAGCGCCTGGATCGCGGCGGCGGCCTCGGGGGGCAGCACCGCGGTGAGGCCGTTGAGGTCGAGCGCGTCGAGCGCGAGCGAGCCCTGCTGGACCTGCTTGAGCACCGTCTCCTGGGTGACCGGGGCCGGCGCGCAGGCGGTCCGCACGTCGCGCTTCTCGGCCTTGACCCGCTTCTTGGCCTTGCGGACCTTAGCGGCGTTGTCGGAGCGCTTGGCCTTGCGCAGCTGCTTCTTGGCCTTGCTGAGGTCCTTGCGGGCCTGCTGGCACTGCGAGCTGACCTCGCGGTCGGCCGAGGAGCCGGCTGCCTGGGCCGCGCCGCCGGTGACGGCGACACCGCCCAGGGCGAGAGCGAGGGTGACGGTGCCGGTGACGACACCGTTCCGGAACATGCGTGAGTGCATGGTGAAACGTCCTCCCATGTAGATGAACCGCAGCCCTCCCAGACAACGGCGCGCCCAGTATGTCCACACCAGGGCCCCCCGCGCCGGGGAACGGCGGAATTGGCCCGCGCCCACGCGAGGACTGGCCGTTCGGAGGAGGGGGTGGTCTGGTCCACCCGGCGTCGCACGACCCCGTGCGTCCAGGGCCGGCAGCGGTTCCGGGGTGACGCGGACGACACTAGGAGATAGGTGAGGCTGGCCTTACTCTTGTCGCCATGACCCTCCTGCCCGTGCGCGCGGTCCAGGACGCCGACGCGTCCCCGCGCGGGGTCGCCCTGGCCCGGGGCTTGGGGCGGCACGGGGAGCGGCCGGCCCTGGTCGGGGAGGCCGGCACGACGTCGTACGCCGAGCTGGCGCGGCTGGTCGAGGCGGCCGCCGACCGGCACGCCACCCGGGTGGCGGAGCCGCTGCTGCTGGCGGTGGGGCCCCGGCTCGAGGACGTCGTCACCTACCTCGCCTGCTTGGCGGTCGGCCGGCCCGTGCTGCTGACCGACCCGGCCCGGTCGACCGACGAGCTCGAGGCGCGCTTCGGCGCGCGGCCCGGCGCACCTGCGCCGCACCCCGACCTCGCGCTGCTGATGTCGACCTCCGGCAGCACCGGCAGCCCGCGGCTCGTGCGGCTCTCCGCCCGGGCCGTGCAGGCCAACGCCGAGGCGATCGCCGACTACCTCGGGCTGACGCCCGACGACGTGGGCGTCACCGCGCTGCCGCTGCACTACTGCTACGGGCTCTCGGTCCTGCACTCGCACCTCGCCGTCGGCGCGGCCGTCGTGCTGACGGGGACCTCCGTCGTCGACCCCTGCTTCTGGACGGCCGTCGACCGCCACGGCGTCACCAGCGTGGCCGGTGTGCCGCACTCCTTCGAGATGCTCGAGGTCTCCGGTGCCGCCGCCCGGCTGGCCGCCGGGCAGCACCCCTCCGTGCGGGTGCTGACCCAGGCCGGTGGCCGGATGGCACCGGAGACCGTGCGGTCCTGGGCCGAGCGCGGGGAGCGCGGCGGCTTCGACCTCGTGGTGATGTACGGCCAGACCGAGGCCACCGCCCGGATGGCCTACCTGCCGCCGCACCTGGCCGCCGAACGACCCGACTGCGTCGGCGTGCCCGTGCCCGGCGGCGACCTGCGGCTCGAGCCGGTGGCCGGCCAGCCCGAGGGCGTCGGGGAGCTGGTCTACAGCGGGCCCAACGTGATGATGGGCTACGCCGAGACCCGCGAGGACCTCGCCCGCGGTCACGACCTCACCGAGCTGCGCACCGGCGACCTCGGGCGCCAGGACGCCGACGGCCTGTGGCGGGTGGTCGGACGGCGCAGCCGCTTCGCCAAGGTGCTCGGGCTGCGCGTCGACCTCGACCGGGTCGAGTCCGGGCTCGCCGCCGAGGGCGTCGACGCGCTCGTCGTGGACGCCGGGGACCGGGTGGCCGTCGGCGTCGTGCGCGCCTCGGTGCCCGCCTCCGCGCCCGCCGGTGCGCCGGCCGGTGCGCCCGCCGGTGCGCCGCCTCCCGCGGACGGCGCCGACCCGGTCGGTCGCGCGGCCTCGACCCCCGCGGACCGCGAGGGGCTCGCCGACCTGGTCGCCCGCACCGCGCGACTCGCCGGGGTCCCCGCGGCGGCCGTCACCGTCGTACCCCTGGAGGAGCGGCCGCTGCTCGCCTCCGGCAAGCCCGACCGCCAGCGCGTCGCCGCGCTGGCCCGGCGCCCCGAGCGGTACGTGACGGCCGGCGGCTCCTGTGCCGCGACGGCCTCCTCGCCGTCCGCGGCGGGGGTGCTCTCGGCGGTGCTCGGCCGACCGGTCGCGCCCCGGGACTCCTTCGCCTCGCTGGGCGGCGACTCCCTGTCGTACGTCGAGGCGTCGGTGCGGCTCGAGCAGCTGCTCGGCGGTCTCCCCGACGACTGGCACCTGCGCCCGGTCGGGACCCTCGTCGCCGCGCCGGCCCGGCGGGCACCGCGCGGGTGGCGGGCCGTCGAGACCGGCGTGCTGCTGCGGGCGCTGGCGATCGTGGCGATCGTCGGGACCCACGGCAACCTGCTCGACCTCACCGGCGGCGCGCACCTGCTGCTGGTGCTGATGGGCTTCAACCTGGGCCGGTTCGCGCTGGGGTCGCCGCAGCGGCGCGAGCGGGTGCGGGCGCTGGTGCGCAGCGCAGCCCGGGTGGCCGTGCCGTCGGTGCTGTGGATCGGGGGCGTGACGCTGCTGACCGGGCAGTACCCCTGGGCCACTGCCCTGCTCGTCAACCAGCTCGTCGGGCCGCGGTCGTGGACCGAGCCGGCCTGGCACTTCTGGTTCATCGAGGCGTTCGTGCTGTGCGTGCTCGGGCTGGCGCTGCTGGCCGCCGTGCCCGCGGTGCACCGGCTCGACCGTCGGCACCCCTTCTGGTTCCCGGTGGTGCTGGCCCTCGTCGGGCTGCTGACCCGCTACGAGGTCGTCGTGCTTCGCGGCGGCGACGTCATCCACCGCGCCGAGGTCGTCTGGTGGCTGGTCGCCCTGGGCTGGGCTGCCGCCCGCGCCACCACCACGACCCACCGCGCCGTCGTCTCGGCGCTGCTCGTCCTCACCGTCCCCGGCTTCTTCACCGACCCTGTCCGTGACCTGGTCGTCCTGGTCGCCGCCCTCGCGCTGGTCTGGGTGCGCCGCACCTGGGTGCCGGCCGCCCTCGTCCCGCTCGTCAGCGCCCTCGCCGCCTCCTCGCTGTGGATCTACCTCACCCACTGGCAGGTCTACCCCCACCTCGAGGTCGACCACCCGCTCCTCGCCACCCTCGCCTCCCTGGTCGTCGGCGTCCTGGTCCACCGCCTCGTGTCGCACCTGTCCGCGCTGACCCGTCGCGTCTTCGGGGCTGACCCGTCGCATCTTCGAGGCTGACCCGCCGGGTTCTGAGCGCCGACCCCTCCCACCTCCGGCGTGATGAGGAGCGTCCTCGTCGGCTTGCGTGCGCACGACCGTGCGGATCGATGATGGCCCGCGCCCAGGCCTCCCCTCACAGATAGGTGCGGCTCGTCCGGCCCAGAACCAAGGCGTCGTACGTCGCTCGCAGGCGGCGCTCGGCATTCTGGCGCGGTCCGAAGACGTGCTCCTTCCGGAAGACCTCGACGGTCCAGCCGGCCCGGAGGATCTCGCGACGACGGGTGGCGTCGTGCGCCTTCTGCTCGGGGTTGGAATGGAACTCCTCCCCGTCGTACTCGGGCCCGAACATCTCCTCAGGCAGAGCGATGTCAAGGATGTACGGCGTGCCTGGAACCGGGTGCTGGGTCGTCGGCCACGGCAGGTGCGCCTGGTGCCAGCGCAGTCGTAGGGCGGACTCGCCGAAGGACTGGGAGCCACCATCGGCCAACGGAGCGAGAGCCCTGAGGCCGACCACGCCTCGGTACCCTTTGAAGCGCGGCACCTCGGCGAGCAGCTCGGCCCGGGTGAAGGCACCCAGGGAGAGCATCGTGTCCATCCCGTGCAGGCGGACATCGGTGTTGCGCGCGAGTCGACCGATGTCGAGCGCAGTGCGAAGCGGAGTCGTGACCCGCAGACCGCCCAGCTCCACGACCTCGTCGGGTCTGAGTTCCCGTTCCCCGCTGCGGACCTGGTGGCGTCGCAGACGTCGACCGGTCAGGGTCCGGAAGCAGGAGACCTCGGGGACGGCCAGGTGGTCTCCTGGCACCAGTGCACGGTCACCCGCGAGGAGCCAGGCGGCTGAGTGGTCGCAGATGAAGGCGTCGTCCGGCACGGACAGGCTCAGGGCGGCGCACCTGGTCTCCAGCGTGTCCTCCAAGGTCGCCGGGACATAGACGCCCTTGGCCGGTCGCCGCAACCAGCGTGACAGCACGGCGCGCGTCAGCTGATCGTGCGTCATTCCGGCCTCGAGGGCCTGCTGGGTGGTGAACGGCCGCTCGCGCAGCTCGCGGGGCCCGTCCCCGGGTTCGTCGATCATGGCGAGCAGGGTGCCTGGATCCGGCGTACGAGGTGATTGCTCATCCACAGCTCAGCGCGATCGCCCTGCCAGCGGGGGTGCAGCACGCGCCGGACCAGGGTTGAGGACGTGACGGGTGAGCCCAGAAGATGCGGCGGGTGAGCCCAGAAGTCGGGGCGGGTCAGCCCAGAAGATGCGGCGGGTGAGCCCCGGAGATGCGGCGGGTGAGCCCAGAAGTCGGGGCGGGTCAGTCCCGAAGATGCGGCGGGTCAGCCACCTCTGGAGCGTCAGCGGCGGGCGGAGTCGGGGGGTGCGAAGAGGGCGGTGTCGCCGGAGAGCAGGACGGGGCGGGAGCCGGGGACGACGGTGACGTCGACGGGGGTGCCGGGCTCGAGTCGGACGCCGTGCTGCTGCCAGGAGCGGACGGTGCGCCCGGAGGGGAGGCGGACGTGGTGGAGGACGAAGGCGCCGTGGTACTCCACGCGCTCGACGACGGCCGCGGCACTGGGCTCGGGGCGCAGGGCGACCTCGTGGGGGCGCAGCATCACCTCGACGTCGAGCTCGGTGCGGCCCCACCCCGGGACGGTCGAGACGACGCCGATCTCGGAGGTCAGCAGCGCGTCGCGCACGTGGGCGGGGAGGTAGTCCGCGTCGCCCATGAAGGTCGCCACGAAGCGGTTGACCGGGGTCTCGTAGACCTCGGTCGGCGGTCCGACCTGCTCCACCACCCCACGACGTACGACGGCCAGCCGGTCACCCAGGGAGAGCGCCTCGGTCTGGTCGTGGGTGACCAGGAGCGCGGCGCTCCCGGTCAGCCGGATCGCGGCGAGGGTCTCGGCGCGCACCTGGGCGCGGAGGTTCTCGTCGAGGCTGGAGAAGGGCTCGTCGAGCAGCACGACCGCCGGGCGGGGCGCGAGGGCTCGCGCCAGGGCGACCCGCTGCTGCTCGCCGCCGGACAGCTCGTGCGGGTACCGCTCGCGCAGGTCGCCCAGCCCCACGAGCTCGAGCACCTCGGCCACGCGGGGGGCGCGCTCGGAGCGAGGGAGCCGGTCGAGGCCGAAGGCGATGTTGGTGGCGACGTCGAGGTGCGGGAAGAGGGCGTGGTCCTGGAAGACCAGGCCGACGTGGCGGCGCTCGGGCGGCACCCACCGGGAACCGGCCACCTCGCGGTCGCCCAGCCACACCGACCCCGAGTCCGGCCGCTCGAGACCGGCGGCCAGCCGCAGCAGGGTCGACTTGCCGCAGCCCGAGGGACCGATGACGGTCAGCACCTCGCCGGCCGCGACCTCGAGGTCGACGGCCTGGACCGCCGGGTGGTCGCCGTAGGACTTCGTGACCGCCTGGAGCCGCAGCGCCGGCGTCGCCCCGCCGGGGGACGGAGCGGCGGGCGAGGCCGCAGACGCGGCGGGCGTGGTGGCAGGCATCACGCCCACCATCATGGCGCCTGCCCGGTCACGCGCGTGCGGAAGGTCAGCGCGACGGGCACCACCGCGACCACGACGATGAGCAGCGCGGGCAGCGCGGCGCGCTCCCAGAAGTTCTCCGAGGCCAGCTCGTAGACCCACACCGACAGGGTCGTGAACCCGAAGGGCCGCAGCAGCAGCACCAGCGGCAGCTCCTTGACGGCGTCGACGATGACCAGGGTCAGCGCGACCGCGACGCCCGAGCGCGCCAGCGGCAGGTGCACCCGGCGCAGCAGTCGGCCGGGGGTCGCGCCGAGGGTCAGCGCGGAGGCGCTCACGGTCGGGGGGATGCGGCCGAAGCTGGCGTCGACGGCCTGGTAGGCCGGGGCGGTGAACCGCACGACGTAGGCCAGCAGGATGCCCAGCACCGACCCGGTGACCAGCACCCCCGTGCCGTCCTCGCGCCCGAGGGCCTCCAGGAGGCGGTCGGCGCCCTCGAAGAGCGCCAGCACGCCGATGCCGACGACGGCACCGGGCACGGCGTACCCGAAGGTCGTGGCCTGGGCGGCGCCCCGCACCCAGCGTCCGCCACCGAGCCGCAGCGCGTGGGCGAGCACGACCGAGACCAGCACGCACGAGACGGCGGCGATGGCGGCGACCAGCACCGAGCTGGTGAGGTGGTCTGCGAAGCGGTCGTCGACCAGCGGGTTGTCGTCGGCGACGGCCGACCAGGCCCAGGTGGCGAGCCGCAGCACGGGCAGCCCGAAGGCGAGCGCCGCCACCAGCGCGCAGGCGCCCGTGGCGGCCACGGCGCGGCCTCCGGTGAGCTCCCGGCGCTCCAGCCCGCGCCCGCGTCCGCCGCGCTGGTGGTAGCGCGCACCGCCGCGCAGGCCGCGCTCCATCCCGAGCACCACGAGGGCGAAGACCAGCACCAGGCTCGCGAGCGAGACGGCCGAGGCGACGTCGAAGGAGCCCTTCCAGGTCAGGTAGACCCCGACCGAGACCGTGCGGACGTTGAAGTACTGCACGGTCGCGAAGTCGGTGAGCACCTCCATCGTCACCAGCGCCAGTCCGGCAGCCAGCGAGGGGCGCGCGAGCGGCAGCAGGACGGTCCGGAAGGCGCGGGCCGGCGACGCGCCGAGCGTGCGCGCGGCGTCGTACGCCGTCGGGGCGAGGTCGGTGAAGGCGGCCCGCACCAGGAGGTAGACGTAGGGGTACAGCGTGAGGACCAGCACCACCGACGCGCCCCCGAGCGAGCGGACCGGCAGGGCACCGAGGTCGTCCCCGAGGACGCTGCGCAGGGCGCCCTGGACGGGGCCGGCGTAGTCGAAGGTGGACAGGAAGACGAAGCCCAGGATGTAGGCCGGCATCGCCAGCGGGAGCACCAGCAGCCAGGACAGCACCCGGCGTCCGGGGAACTCGTGCACGCTGACCAGCCACGCCAGCCCGGTGCCGAGCGCGGCGGTGCCGAGGGCGACGAACGTGACCAGCAGCAGCGTCGTGAGGACCATCCGTCCCACGCCGCCGGGCAGCTCCAGCCCGCCCTGGAGCAGCGCGCGCAGCGCCACCGCCACCACCGGGCTGGCGATGAGCGCGGCGACGACCAGCACCGCCGTGGACCAGCCGGGGCGGCCCGCACCCAGCAGGCGGCGACGGCTGCGCGGGCGGACGAGGCCCGGCGCAGGGGCCACCGCGGGTGCGGGGGCGGGTGCGGTCACGGGGTGCTGCTCGAGGCGGTCAGCGGTAGCCCGCGGCGTCGAGGACCTCGACGGCCTCGGCGTTGAGGGAGCCGTACGCCGTCGCGTCGACCGGCAGCCGCTCGAAGTCGCCGAAGGAGGCGACCAGCGGCTCGGGCTCGACGTCGGGGTTCACCGGCAGCTCGTGGTTGCCGTCGACGAAGGCGCTCTGGCCGTCGGTGGCCAGCCACTCCAGGAGCTGCTGCGCCTCGGCGGAGGCCGGGCTGCCGGCGACGACGCCGGCACCGGAGATGTTCACGTGGGTCCCGGCGCCGTCCTGGCTGGCCCAGTAGGGGGCCACGCCGAAGTCGGGGTCCTCCTCCAGCAGCCGGGCCAGGTAGTAGTGGTTGGTGATGCCGACCTCGCAGCCGCCGGCGTCGATGGCCTCCAGCAGCTCGATGTCGTTGCTCATGATCTCGACGTCGTTGGCGACCCAGCTCTCGACGATCTCCTGGGCCCGCTCGCGGCCGTGCAGGTCGATCAGGCTGGCGACCAGGCTCTGGGTGTAGGAGGAGGTCTCGTCGCGCATGCAGATCCGCCCGCGCCACTGCGGGTCGCCGAGACCGGCGTAGGTGTCCTCGGCGTCGAAGTCGTCGGGGTCCACGGCCTCGGGGTCGTAGACGATCGTGCGCGCGCGCATGGCCAGGCCGTACCACTCGCCGTCGGGGTCGCGGAGGTCCTCGGGGACCGCACCGTCGAGCACGGTGGACTCGACCGGCTCGAGGACGCCCTGCTCGCCGGCGTTCCACAGCATGCCGGCGTCGACGGTCATGAAGACGTCGGCGGGGGTGTCCTCGCCCTCGGCCTTGAGCCGCTCCAGCAGCTCGGCGTCGTCGCCGTAGAGGAACTCCACGGTCAGCCCGGTCTCCTCGGTGAAGTCCTCGAACGCCGACTCGAGGTCGTAGTGCCGTGCCGAGTAGACCTGCAGGTCGGCCTCCTCGCCGCCGAACAGGCCGCAGCCGGACAGGGCCATCGGGGTCAGCAGGGCCACGGCGAGCGCGGGCAGGGAGCGGCGGCGGGACATCGGGACTCCTGGTGGGGCGGGGAAGGTGCCGTACGTCGGCGCGACCGGAGCCGCAGCCGAGGAAAGGTTAGCCTGCCCTTTCCAACACCGACCAGTGGTCCGACGGGTGGAGGGGGTCACACGCCGGCGTACGACGCGAGCCCGCAGAGCACCACGACGAAGGCCCCGACGGGCCGTGCTCCTGGGTGGAGCTGCGGACCGTCGGGGCCTTCGTCGTGGTGCTGGGTGCCGCCCGGTGCCAGGGCGGCACCCGGGATCAGACGGCCACCGGCTCGGCGTCGGCGACCAGGCCGTTGGCCATGCCCCAGGCGACGGCCTGGGTGCGACGCTCGACGTCGATCTTGCGGTAGGCCTGACGGATGTAGGTCTTGATCGAGTTGATCGACAGCCCCAGCTCCTCGCCGATCTCGCCGTTGGTGAGACCGCCGGTGATGAGGGTGAGGATCTCCAGCTCACGGGGGGTGAGCCGGCTGCCGGCGGGGGCCTGCGGGGTGCGGATGGGGGCGACTGGCTCCACCGGCTCGGCGGGGGTGTGGACCCGCGGGGCGGGGACGCCCCGGCCGGACACGATGTCCTCGAGGGCCACGACCAGCTGCGCCGCGGTCATCGACTTGGACAGGTAGGGGCTGGTGTTGTCGGGCAGCATGTCGGCCGGCGCCCAGCTGAACACCACGGCCTGGGCCTCGGCGGCCGACTGCAGGTTGCGCAGCATCGAGGCGCTGTAGGAGGACTGCTGCATCGGCTCGTAGAGGACGACGTCGACGTCCTCCGGGTGGGCGAGGGCGGTGCGGACGTCGATCAGCCGCACGCGCTCGGCATAGGGGGTCAGCAGCGTCTCCAGGCCGGCGACAGCCAGGTCGTTGTCGTCGACGATGGTTGCCGTCAGGGTCTTCCTCTCGAAGGTCATGCTCGTCACCTCTGTGGAACGTCAGGAATCCGGGTGAAGCACCGGCAGGCGCCTCACTCCTGTGTTTATCCAGTGCTCCAGGGTTCAATCACATCTCACCCCTTCGGGTTGACCTGTCCGGACCAGCACCTCCCCCCGGCTCGGAGGGGAGGGGGTTGACCCGAGCGGTCCCCCGTCGACAGGTGCGGAGATGTGCTCTGACCAGGGCGAACGTCGATCAGCACGACGGTGGACCGGTCGGCCTGCGGTGCCTGGGTCGGCCCGGTCGCGGGCTCGCCGGAAGGACCGTGTGGCCGAGATCGCGTCGGTAACGACCGGGTCCGGTGTGGATGCTGCGTGGAAGGTCGGCGGTGCTCAGCTCGGTCGGGCGGCCGGGATCTCCCGGGCCCGGTCGACCAGCGACAGCGCCGCGCTCACGGGGTCGCCCGGCAGGTGCAGCGCCCCCCACTCGGCGGCGAGCTCGGCGGTCGCGCCCGGCCCGGCCACCGCCAGCGTCTGGTCGCGCGCGAGGCGGCGTACGACGGCGACGTCGGCCTCGCCGAGCTGGAAGACCTGGGGGAGGGTGCCGGCGAGCACCACCAGCTCGGGCCGCACGACGTCGACGGCGACCTGGACCGAGGGCAACGGGCAGTTGGGGCCGAGGAACCGGGTGCGCCAGCCGGCGCGCTGCAGGACGACCTCGAAGGCCTTGAGTGCGATGTCGTGGGACTCCTCGGGCGGGCAGGCCAGCAGCGCGGTGGGCCCCGAGCGGGTGCCCGGACCGACGGCGAGCGCCGCGAGCCGGCCGCGGACCAGGTCGCTGGCGAAGTGCTCGTCGGCGACGTCGAAGTCCCCGGACTCCCAGCCCTGCCCGACCTGGGCCATAAAGGGGAGCAGCACGTCGCGGATGGCGGTCTCGACCGAGACCGTGCGCAGCAGCCGGTCCAGCGCCTCGTGCATCGAGCCGACGTCGAAGGCCAGCATCGCGGCCTCGAGCTCGGCGCGGGTGCGGGCGACGTCGAGCGAGCCCTCGCTGTGGGCGCTGCCGTCCTCGGGGCGGTCATGGCCCTCGGCGCGGGTGCGCTCGTTGGCCAGGATGTCGGCGGCCGCCTGGGCGGCGGGCACCCCGCGCTCGCGCGCGGCCTGCATCGCCAGCGCCCGGCGCTCGTCCTCGGGCCCGTAGAGGCGGTAGCCGGCCTGGGTGCGCGTGGGGCTGAGCAGGCCGTAGCGCATCTCCCACGCGCGCAGCAGGGTCTCGCTGACGCCGACCCGGGTGGCCAGCACCCCGATCCGCCAGCGCTCCGCCGGACCGCCGCTCATGGTTCCTCCTGGCTCCGCCCCCGGCACCGTGTGTCGCCGGTGCCTGGGAGGTGACCCCGCCGTCGCCGGCGCTGCCCGGTCACCCCCACCTTCTCTTGACCTTCTACCGACCCTCGACAGCGGGGTTACACTGGTGCATCGAGCCCGTCGCCGGGCCGTGTTGGGTCGGCGAGGGGAGCATCGCACATCGATCGACCCGGGAGGTCGAGACCCTTGACGGACCCGCAGCCGCTCGGTCGGCTCATCGACTCCTTGGGCGTGGAGCACCGCCCGGAGGAGGGTGAGCTCGTCCTCGGCGCGGTCGTGCTGATGAAGGTGATGGAGGCCGACGGCCGCATCTCGATGCGCTCGGCCTGGTCGCCCGGCCTGAGCTGGATGGAGCGCGTGGGCATGCACCAGGCGGCCGCGCAGACGGACCTGCCCGTGCGGCCCTCCGGCCAGTGGGACACCCGCGAGCTCGACAGCGGGGTCTCCGTCGAGGGCATGGACGGCGACGGCTGGGACGAGCCCGACCAGCGCTGACCCGTCGGTCGCACCGCCGCCGCGGGCGTGCGGCCCGCCGGCCCGCCACGGGGCGAGCCCGTCGACGTCGTACGCCGCGGGGTGGCTCAGCAGGCCTCGGCGAGGGCTCCGCGCAGCTGCAGCAGCAGCCGCTGGAGCAGGCGGGAGACCTGGATCTGGCTCATGCCCAGACGACTGGCGATCTCGCGCTGGGGCAGCTCGTCGGCGAAGCGCAGGCGCAGCAGGTCGCGCTCGCGCGGGCTGAGCGTGCGCAGCAGCGGGGCGACGACGAGGCGGGCCTCGGTGCGGGCGACGTCGGCCTCGTGGCCGGGGTCGCCGACCTCGCGCAGGACCGCGGCCTCGCCCTCGCCGCCCTCGGCTCCCGGAGAGGTGTCGAGGGAGAGGAGCGAGAAGCAGGAACGGGCGACGAGCGCCTCGCGGACGACGTCCACCGACTCCTCCACCTCGTCGGCCAGGGCGCTCACCGCGGCCTCGTCCACCCGGTCCAGGGCAGCGCCGGAGCGGACCAGGCGGCCGTGGGCCCGCTGGACCTCACGCGGGGGCCGGATGGTCCAGGAGTGGTCGCGGAAGTGGCGACGGATCTCGCCGGTCATCGACGGCACGGCGTAGGAGAGCAGGTCGCGCTCATGGCTGGGGTCGAAGGAGCGCACGGCCCGCACGAGGGCGAGGTAGGCGACCTGGGTGAGGTCCTCGACGGGGATGGACTTGCGGGCGTACCGACGCGCGACGGCCTCGGCGACGCGCATGTTGAGCTCGACCACGCGGTCCAGGCACGCGGCCCGCTCCTCGGGGGAGACGTCGGCGGCGTGGGCCCGGGCGAGCAGCTCGGCGGTCTGCTCGGAGCGCTGGGCGTCGGTAAGCCGGCGGGCGGAGAGCTCGTCCTGGGCGAGGTGGGCGTCGGCTGGGGCGGTCGGCTGGCGGCGTACGAACGGGACGACGTCGTCGGTGCGGGCCTCGTGCCGATCGTCGAGCGGGCTGGTCGTCATGCCGTCCTCGCTCTCTGCGCTGGGCGCGGTGTGGCCGGTCTCCCGGCAGGTGCGTTGCTTGTTGAAGAACTCTAAACAACCTTCGACAAACCCTGCACACTTCTCACCCTTTTGGGCCGGGGCCGGGGAGCTGCCCGGGAGGCGGTCGGGCGACGGGGAGGACACCGCCGCGCGGGACGCACGCCTGGAACGGCCCCGCGAACGGGCCGCAGCATCAAGAATGCACCCGTGGTGGTCGCACGCGCTCCCTTCGGCTCCTGGCTCCTCGGCCCGGAGGGCCAGTCGCTGCGCCGGCTGCGGGTGCGGATCCAGCTGCTGCTGACTTTCGGCATCTCGCTGACCCACGCCATCGGGGCCGGGATCGTCGTGGTGCTGACGCTGTTCGTGATCCCGCGGCCCGGCAGCAACGACGACCTCTACCTCGCCCTCGCCGTCGCGGTGCCGGTGTACGTGGGGCTCGCCCTGCTCGTCGGCGTCGTGTGGGGCACCCGGGTGGCGTTTCGCTCGCTGCGCTGGGCCCTGCGCGGCGAGGAGCCGACGCCGACGGACCGTCGTCGCGCCATGCGGGTGCCGCTGCAGCTGGCGGCCGTCTCCGGGGTCCTGTGGGCCGGCGCCGCGGTGCTCTTCACCGGGCTGGCGCTCTGGCTGGCCCCCTCCCGGGCGCTCGGCACCGGACCGACGGTGGCCATCGGCGGCGTCGTGGTCTGCGCGGTGACCTACCTGCTCGCGGAGTTCGTCCTGCGCCCGGTCGCCGCCCGCGCGCTCACCGGCGCCCCCGGCACCCGCCGCCCCAGGGGTCTCGGCGTGGGCGGACGGATGCTCACCTTCTGGCTGCTCGGCACCGGGATGCCGCTGCTCGGGCTGGGGTACGCCGCCCTGCTGGCGCTCGTGCAGGGCGACGTCTCCGCGGACCGGATGGCGGTGGAGGCGCTCGCGATCTCCGGCGTGGTGCTGGTCTTCGGGCTGCTCGTCACCGTGCTCAACGCCCGCTCGGTCGTCGCCCCGCTGGTCTCGGTGCGACGAGCCCTGGGGCGGGTGCAGGACGGCGACCTGGAGCAGCGGGTGCCGGTCTACGACGCCACCGAGCTCGGCCTGCTGCAGGCCGGCTTCAACCACATGGCCGAGGGCCTGGCCGAGCGCGAGCACCTGCGCGACCTCTTCGGCCGCCACGTCGGGCAGGAGGTCGCCCGCGCGGCCGCCTCCGGCGACGTCGAGCTCGGCGGGGAGACCCGGTGCGTCACCGTCCTGTTCGTCGACCTGGTCGGCTCCACGACGATGGCGGCGGGCCGCGACCCCGCCGAGGTCGTGGAGCTGCTCAACGGCTTCTTCGAGGTCGTCGTCGACGAGGTCGACCGGCACGGTGGGCTGGTCAACAAGTTCATGGGCGACGCGGTGCTCGCGGTCTTCGGCGCCCCGGTCGACCTCCCGGACCACGCCACCCGGGGGCTGCGGGCGGCCCGCGCGATGGTCGAGCGGCTCGCCGCCGAGCAGCCCACCATCGACGCCGGGATCGGCGTCTTCACGGGGGAGACCGTCGCCGGCAACGTCGGCACCCGCTCGCGGTTGGAGTACACCGTGATCGGGGACGCCGTGAACGCCGCCGCCCGCCTCACCGAGCTGGCCAAGGACGTCGAGGGCCGGGTGCTCACCTGCGCCGAGACGGTCGGGGACGCGAGCGAGGACGAGGCGGCCCGGTGGGTCCGGCACGACACGGTGACCCTGCGGGGCCGGACCTCGGAGACCGAGCTGTTCGTCCGCACGTGAGGCACGGCACAGCGTCGCCGAGTCGGTCGTCGGCGGCGTACTCCTCCAGCATGGGGGCGTGAGCGCACCCTCCTCGCCCGCGACGGCCCCGCGGGAGCGGTTGCTGTGGGTCGACGTGGCCAAGGGCGTGTGCATCCTGCTGGTGGTGCTCCACCACGCCGTGGTCAAGGACCTCGCCGTGCAGGCGCCGCCGGCGCTGACCCCGGTCGCGGAGGCGTGGGCGGCTGTGACGATGGCTCTCAAGCCCGTGCGGATGCCGCTCTTCTTCGTGCTCAGCGGCCTCGTGGCTGCCGGAGCGGTGACCCGGCCCTGGCCCCAGGCCCGGCGCCGGGTGCTCTCGCCCTACTACCTGTACGTCGTGTGGCTGGTCCTGCAGGGCGCCTTCTTCTCGGTCGAGCGGCTGCTGCCGATGAACCGCACCCAGGACCTCACCGAGCTCGCGGGCGACCTGGTGTGGGCCTCGACCGGGCTGTGGTTCCTCTACGCCCTGGCCGTCTACTTCGCGCTGGCGCGAGTGCTCTCGAGGTGCCCACGCGAGGGGGTGCTGCTGGCCGCCGCGGTCGTCTCCGCGCTCTCTGGACTGGTCCCCACAGAGGACTGGAACCGCACCTCGGTGCTGTTCCACTTCACCTTCTTCGCCCTCGGGGCGCTCGCGCCGGACGTGGTGCGCCGGGTCGCGGACCGGGCGGTGGGACTGCTTCCGCGGCTGGCGGCGGGCTACCTGCTGCTCGTGGTGGTGCTGCCGCTGGTGCCCCTGCCGCGCACGGTGGACCTGCTCGTCGCGAGCGTGGTGGGCGTCCCGCTGGGGATCGGCCTGTGCGTGCGCCTGGCCCAGGGCCCGGCCGCGGACCGCCTGGCCTGGCTCGGACGTCGGACGCTGCCGGTCTACGTCCTGCACGCTCCGCTGCTGGCGCTCGCCCTCCACCTGCCCGAGCCGCTGCGGGTCGACCCCCTGGGCCGGGGCTACCTGGGCTGGCTCGAGGCAGCGGCGTACCCCGTGGTGCTCACGGTGCTCGCCGTGGTCGCCGCGCTGGTGCTGCACGCGACCCTGCAGAGGGCCGGGGCCTCGGCGCTCTTCACGCTCCCGCAGCGTCCGGCTGCGGGACCGCGGACCGGCCGGTCAGCCCGACGGGCCGACCCGGCTCAGGCGACGGTGGCCGCGAGGTCCTGAACGGGGCGGCCGGCGCGGTGCCGGCCGGGGGTGGTGACCCCGGTGGCTGTGGCGGTGCGCGTGCCGGCGGCGACGGCCTGCGGGGTCGGGACGTCGGCGGTGGCGTCCTCGACGGCCAGCACGGCCTCGAGGTGGGCCGCAACGTCAGCGGCGCTGGGACGCTCGGCTGGGACCCGGGCGGTCATGGCCGCCAGCAGCCTGGTCCACGCGGCGCCGAGCGAGGTGGGGATCGCCGGGCTGCGGTGCACGCGGGCCCAGGCCGAGCTGTCGTCGGGGCCGGAGTACTCCCGGTGGCCGGTGAGCGCCTCGAGGAACATCAGGCCCAGGGCGAAGACGTCGACCGCCGTGCCGATCGCCTCGCCCAGGACCTGCTCGGGGGCGAGGTAGGCGAGCGAGCCGACGGTGTGGCCGGGACGGCCGTGCGGGTCGGGCTCGCCCACGTCGAGGCTGATGCCGAGGTCGCAGATGCGGGCGCTGCCGGAGGGGTCGAGCAGCACGTTGGCGGGCTTCACGTCGCGGTGGACGATGCCCTCGGAGTGCAGGTAGGCCAGCGCCGAGGCGACGTCGCGCCCGATCGCGGCGACCCGCTGCGGGTCGAGCGGACCGTCGGTCAGCACGGTCGCGAGGTCGGGGCCGTCGACCAGCTCCAGCACGAGGTACGGCGCTCCGTGGCCCTCCCACGCGGCGTCGAGGATCCGCACCAGCCCGGGGTGGCGCAGGTCGGCGAGCAGCCGGCCCTCGTCGCGCAGGCGCAGCCGGTGCTGGGCGCGGCCCAGGCCGGGTCGCACCCGCTTGAGGGCGACGTCGCGGCCCAGGCGCAGGTCGTGCGCGCGGTGCACGGTGGCGGTGCCGCCGGCGGCGATGGTGCCGTCGACGCGGTAGCGCCCGAGGACCTCGGTCTGCTGCTGCTCGGTCATCACTGCCCTCTCCGTACGGTCCACCCAGGGGTTCCCCGGGTGCGGGCCGGGCTAACCGCCCGGAGGGGTGGCAAGGGCCACGCCGGGGACGACCGGGCGGTGGGCCTCGGGTCCGCTCAGCGACAGACGCTGGCGGCGGCCTCGACCAGGGACGGGCCGTACCACGTGAGCAGCCGCCCGCTCACCAGCTCCACGGGCGTGCGGGTGAAGGCCTCCGGGCCGTCGTCGGTGGTGAAGACGTAGGGCTCGTCGGGCAGCAGCACCGCGTCGGCACCCGCGGAGTCGATCGCCTCGGCGGTGACGGTCGGGTAGCGCTGCTGGGGCTGCTGGGGGTCGCCGCCCGGCTCCCCGCCAGCCACGGCCTCCGCGTCGGGGACGACGACCTCCCAGCCCAGCCGGCGGCACAGGTCGGCGGTGAACGTGCGCGGACCCACGACCATCCACGGGTCGCGCCAGATCGGCACGACGACCCGACGGGTCACCGGCGGCAGGTCCCCGCACCAGAGACGCCGGGCCTCGGCCAGCCACGCGGGTCGCGGCCAGCCCAGCAGGTCGAGCACCCGCTCGAGCTCGGCGACGCCCTGGGGGACGGTCTCGATGTCGGTCACCTCGACCCGCACCCCGGAGTCGCGCAGCCGCCGGACGTCCAGCTCGCGGTTCTCCTCGCGGTTGACCACCACGACGTCGGGGCGCAGGGCCCTGATCGCGGTGAGGTCCGGGTTCTTCGTCCCGCGCACCCGCGCGACGCCGTACGACTCCAGGTCGGCGGGGTGCGTGCACCAGTCGGTGGCGCCCACGAGCCCCTCGGGATCGACGCTGGCCAACGCCTCGGTGATCGAGGGCACCAGCGAGACCACGCGCCGCGCCCTCACCGCCGAACCGTCACTTCCGAACCCCCGACCCGTCACTTCCGAACCCCCGACCCGTCACTTCTGCTCGCGCTCGACCCGTGTCTGCATCTGGAACTGACGGCTGGCGGGTTCGAGAGTGACGGTTCGGCGGGTCAGCGCAGGCCGAGCGAGCCGGAGGTGACCGCCTCGAAGGGCAGCGCGGCGTGCTCGGCGATCCGGCGGTCGAGGTTGGCGGCGACGTCGGCGGGCCAGGGAGCGGTACGCCGGTCGGAGAGGTCGATGTGCAGGAAGATCTCCTCGAAGACGGCCGAAACGCGCTCGTGGGTCTCGTCGAGGATGTAGACCAGCGCGTGCGCGGCCCGCTCGCTGCGGCCGAGCAGCCGCACGCGCACCGACATCCGGTCGCCCGTGCGCAGCTCGTGCAGGTAGGTCACGTGGTGCTCGGCGGCGAAGCAGGCGTGGCCCTCGCGCAGCGGCCAGTCCATCGGGATGCCGAGGTCGACCAGCGACTCGTCGAGGCCCTCGGAGCCGATGCCGAGGTAGTGGCGCACGTTGAGGTGGCCGTTGTTGTCCTCGAAGGCCACCGGGACGGGCTGCTCGGCGTACGCCGGCAGGTCGACGAGCTGGGCGAAGGACGGGTGCGCGGTGCTGGTCACGGGCGGACTCTATCCGTGCGCCCGGTCGGGTCGGGGAGCCGAGGCTCCCCGACCGGACTGCCGGGGGCTGTCACGGGCATCGACCGGGTCTCGACACGCGCGTCACGCCCTCGCGGGCTCGGGCGTGGCGCTTGCTCGACCTCTTCGCCAGCGCTCGTTCGCTGCGCTCACGAGCGGCTCAGATCTCGACACGCCCGTCGCGGCCTCGTTCCTCGGCCGCGGGGCTTGCTCGACCTCTTCGCTGACGCTGCCTCGCTGCGCTCGGCAGCGGCTCAGACATTCCGGCGGTACTGCCCGCCCACCTCGAAGAACGCCTCGGTCACCTGGCCCAGAGAGCAGACGCGGGCGGCGTCCATGAGCACGGCGAAGACGTTCTCCTCGGGCGAGGCGGCCGCCTCCTTCAGGCGCGTGAGGGCCTCGGTGGCCTCCTGCTCGTGGGTGCGGGTGAACTCGCGGACCCGGCGCAGCTGCGACTCCTTCTCCGACTCCGTGGCGCGGGCGAGCTCGACGTGCTCGGGCGTCGCGTCGTCGCCGCCGGGGCGCAGGAAGGTGTTGACGCCGATGATCGGCAGGCTGCCGTCGTGCTTGCGGTGCTCGTAGAGCATCGACTCGTCCTGGATCCGGCCGCGCTGGTAGCCGGTCTCCATCGCGCCGAGCACGCCGCCGCGCTCGTTGATCGCCTCGAACTCGCGCAGCACCGCCTCCTCCACGAGGTCGGTGAGCTCCTCGATGACGAACGAGCCCTGGAGCGGGTTCTCGTTCATCGCCAGGCCCCACTCGCGGTTGATGATCAGCTGGATCGCCAGCGCCCGGCGCACCGACTCGGGGCTCGGGGTGGTCACGGCCTCGTCGTAGGCGTTGGTGTGCAGGGAGTTGGCGTTGTCGTAGATCGCGATCAGCGCCTGCAGCGTGGTGCGGATGTCGTTGAAGTCCATCTCCTGTGCGTGCAGCGACCGACCGCTCGTCTGCACGTGGTACTTCAGCTTCTGGGAGCGCTCGTTGGCGCCGTACTTCTCCTTCATCGCCACCGCCCAGATGCGGCGGGCGACGCGGCCGATGACGGAGTACTCCGGGTCCATGCCGTTGGAGAAGAAGAACGACAGGTTGGGGGCGAAGTCGTCGATGTCCATCCCGCGCGCGAGGTAGGCCTCGACGTAGGTGAAGCCGTTGGCCAGGGTGAAGGCGAGCTGGCTGATGGGGTTCGCCCCGGCCTCGGCGATGTGGTAGCCGGAGATCGAGACCGAGTAGAAGTTGCGCAGCCGGTGCTGGATGAACCACTCCTGGATGTCGGCCATCATCCGCAGCGAGAACTCGGTGGAGAACAGGCAGGTGTTCTGGCCCTGGTCCTCCTTGAGGATGTCGGCCTGCACGGTGCCGCGGACGCTCTGGATCGCCTCGTAGGGGTCGATGCCGCGCTCGCGCGCCTGGTCCATGACGGTGTTGAGGTAGAAGGCCAGGACGGTCGGCGCCGGGCCGTTGATCGTCATGCTGACCGAGGTGGTCGGCGCGAGCAGGTCGAAGCCGTCGTACAGCTCCTTCATGTCGTCCAGGGTCGCGACGCTCACGCCGGAGGTGCCGACCTTGCCGTAGATGTCGGGGCGCTCGTCGGGGTCGCGGCCGTAGAGGGTCACGGAGTCGAACGCGGTCGAGAGCCGGGTGGCCGGCTGGCCCTCCGACAGCATCTTGAACCGGCGGTTGGTGCGGGCAGGGTCGCCCTCGCCGGCGAACATGCGCGCCGGGTCCTCGCCCTCGCGCTTGAACGGGAAGACACCCGCGGTGAAGGGGAAGCGGCCCGGGAGGTTCTCGTCGCGGAAGAAGCGCACCAGCTCGCCGTGGTCGGTGAAGCGGGGGAGCGCCACCTTGGGGACCTGGTTGCCTGACAGCGAGGTGCGGCCCTCGACCGCGGCGTACTCCTCCTTGACCTGCGGCCAGGTCTCCAGCTGCTTGCGGGTCTCGACCGGCAGCTGCTCGCGCGCCTGCTCCAGCAGGGCGGGTACGCCGCCGGCGTCCGCGCCCGCGGACTCCAGCTCGCCCGCGACCGACTCCAGGCGCTGCAGGCGGCGGGCCTGCTCGACCAGCTCGGCCGTGCGTGCGTGGTAGCCGCGGACGGTCTCGGTGATCTCGGCCAGGTAGCGGACCCGGTCCTGGGGCACGACCGCGCGGATGCCGCTGGAGTGCTTGACGTCGACCGGGGCCAGCGCGCCCTCCGCCACGGGCAGGCCCTGCTCGGCCAGGAGCCCGCGCAGGTGCTGGTAGAGCGCGGTCACGCCGTCGTCGTTGAAGGTCGCGGCGCTGGTGCCGAAGACCGGCATGTCGCTCGGCTGCTGCCCGAAGGCCTCGCGGTTGCGGACCATCTGGCGGCCCACGTCGCGCAGCGCGTCGGCCGCGCCCCGGCGCTCGAACTTGTTGATCGCCACCAGGTCGGCGAAGTCGAGCATGTCGATCTTCTCCAGCTGGCTGGCGGCGCCGAACTCCGGCGTCATGACGTACATCGAGGTGTCGACGAACGGCACCACCGCCGCGTCGCCCTGGCCGATGCCGGGGGTCTCCACGACGACCAGGTCGAAGCCCGCGGCCTGGAGCACGGTGATGACGTCGGCGAGGTGGTCGGGGATCTCGTGGGCGCCGCGGGTGGCGAGGCTGCGGAAGTAGACCCGGTCGCGGTCGTGGCCCGGGAGGTCGAGGGAGTTCATCCGGATCCGGTCGCCGAGCAGCGCGCCGCCACCCTTGCGGCGGGTCGGGTCGACGGCGACGACCGCCACGCGCAGCTTGTCCTGCTGGTCGACGCGGAAGCGGCGCAGGATCTCGTCGGTCAACGAGGACTTGCCCGAGCCGCCGGTGCCGGTGATGCCGAGGACGGGGGCGTGGCTGCGCTCGGCGGCCTGGCGCAGGGCGTCGAGGGTGGCCGCGTCGAGGCGGCCGAGCTCGGCGCCGGTGATGGCGCGTGCGACCGCGGACCGCTCGCCCGTCAGCACCTGGTCGGCGGTGACGGGGCGGAGGTCCCACAGGTCGGTGTCGCAGGCCTCCACGACGGTGTTGACCATCCCGACCAGGCCGAGGCGCTGGCCGTCCTCGGGGCTGAAGATCGTCACGCCGGACTCCCGCAGCCGGGCGATCTCGTCGTGCACGATCACGCCGCCGCCCCCGCCGACGACCTTCACGTGGCCCGCGCCGGCCTCGCGCAGCAGCTGGACGAGGTACTCGAAGTACTCCACGTGGCCGCCCTGGTACGACGACACCGCGACGCCCTGGACGTCCTCCTCCAGCGCCGCGTCGACGACCTCCTGCACCGAGCGGTTGTGCCCGAGGTGCACGACCTCCGCGCCCTGGCTCTGGAAGATCCGCCGCATGATGTTGATCGAGGCGTCGTGACCGTCGAACAGGCTGCTCGCCGTGACCAGGCGGACCGGGTTCGACGGGACGTGCAGGGGGCGGGAGGTCGGGTCGCTCACGGGGGCTCCAGGGGAAATACTTGGATGTCCAACTAATTGGATGTGAGTGTAGCCGCCGTCACGTCGCGGAGTCGACCGTCTCGGGGGTGGGGGGTGTTGTGGAGTCCGGCTGTCCGGGTGGGGCTGGTCGGCTGGGGCTGGGGTGGTCGAGAGGCGCACGGGACCGCGGTCTCCCGGGGCGCCCCCTTCGTCGCAACCACCCTTCTCGTTCGTCCCTCACGAGAAGGGGGCCAGGCCCATCCACGCTCCTCCGGGGGCGCCCCGTCCGACCGCGGTCCCGTGCGTCTCTCTCCCGTTGCCGGGTGGGTCGGTGACTCGGCGCGGGTTCGAGGGTGACTCGGCGCTGGTGGGAGCCCGCGGGTCAGGTGCCGTCGACCTGGTCGCCGGCGCCGGTGCGGAGGGCGCCGAGGAGGCGGGTCAGCTCGGTGACGGTGTCGGGGCCGAGGTCGGCGGCCAGGTCGGTGAAGACGGTGTTGAGGTCGGCGGTGGCCTGCTCGACAGTGGCGGTGCCGGCATCGGTGAGCTCGGCGTGGACGACCCGGCGGTCCTCGCTGCGTCGCTCGCGGCGTACGAAGCCCTGGGCCTCGAGCCGGTCCACGGCGCTGGTGACCGAGGCGGGGTGGACCTGCAGGAGGGAGCCGAGGCGGGTCATGGGGAGGGCGCGGTCGCGGGTGAAGGAGAGCAGGCGCAGCACCTCGAAGCGGGCGAAGGTGAGGCCATGGGGGCGCAGGGCGCGCTCGACCCGCTCGGCGAGCAGCTGCTGGGCGCGGGTGACGGAGGTGACCAGGGCCATCGCGTCGGCGGCGTCGGTCCAGCCGTGGGCCACCCACTGGCGGTGGGCCTCGCGGATGGGGTCGCGGACCGGCCGCGGGGTGCGCGGCGTCGGTGCGGGGTCTGGAGGCGCCATCGCAGCCAGTATCGGCCTCGGGCGCGGGTTCGGCTGAACGCCGGTCCGGGGCCGGGTGTGCTGGTTATCGTGCTCGGGTTCGTGCTGGCCGAGCGGACCGGAGGGGTCCGCGCGGTCGTGCGTCCACGGGTGGGAGGTCCGGTGGGCGGGTCGGCGGGTGTGTCGTCGGGGTCGGCAGGTGGGCGGCCGGTGCTGCTGTGCGTCGGCAGCCACGGGGTCGGCGCCGCCACGCTGCGCGTGGCCACGTCCCGGGCCCGTCGTTCGGGCGGGGTGCTGCGGCTGCTGCACGTCGCCGAGACGACGACGCCGATGGGGCTCGAGGAGGCGCAGCAGCTCCTGGACCCGGTCGCCGAGGTCGTGGGCGGGCCGGGGGGCTGTCGGTCTCGGGGCGGGTCGCGCTGCACGAGTCGGGGTGCCCGGTGCTGGTGGTGCCGGTGCCCCCGGCCGAGGAGGACCTCGCGACGGTGCTGCCGTTCCGCCGGGCGCACTGAGCCGTCGGGGCCGCAGGCCGCGGGCCCGCTCGCTCAGGTACGTCGGGCCAGGACCGCGACCGCGTCGAGCTCCTCGTCACGGTGCAGCTCGGTCCGCAGGCCCGCGGCCGCGAGCAGCCCGGCCGACCCCTCCGCCTGGGACTCGCTGGTCTCGAGCACCAGCACGCCGCCGGGGGCGAGCCACGGCGGCGCGCCCTCGGCGACCCGGCGGTGCAGGTCGAGCCCGTCGGGCCCGCCGTCCAGCGCCAGTCGCGGCTCGTGCTCCCGGGCCTCGGGCGGCATCGTGGCCAGCGCCGGGCTCGGCACGTACGGGGTGTTGACCACCAGGGCGTCGACCCGTCCGCGCAGGTCGGTCGGCAGTGCGTCGAGGAGGTCCCCGCGGTGGACCCTGTCGCGTGGGAGGTTGCGCTGCGCGCAGGCGACCGCGGCCGGGTCGAGGTCGCACGCGTGCACGTCGGCGTCCGGGCGGTGGTGGGCCACGGCGACGCCGAGCGCGCCCGTGCCGCAGCAGAGGTCCACGACGACCGGCGCCGGGGTGGCGGCCAGAGCCTCGAGGGCCAGTCGCACCAGGAGGCCGCTGCGCCTCCGGGGGACGAACACCCCCGGGGCGGTCCGCACCCGCACCCCCGCCACCTCCGCCCACCCGAGCAGCACCTCGAGGGGCTCGCCCGCCACCCGGCGTACGACGAGGGCCCGGAGGGCCTCGCCGTCGGCCGCCCCACGCAGCAGCCGCGCCTCGTCCTCGGCGTAGACGCACCCCGCGGCGCGCAGCTGCGCCACCACCGGGTCGGCCGCCTCCACGGTTCCATCCTGCCGAGGACGACCCGGATCGGGTACGAGGGGGCACGGTCGGCACGTGAAGCGAGAACGTGTTCTATTTCCGGGGTTACCATCGGCCGGTGAGCACTCCCGACGTCCTGGCGCCCGCAACCCTCGGTCCGGTCCGGCTGCGCAACCGCACCGTGAAGGCCGCGACCTTCGAGGGGCGGACGCCGCACGGCCAGGTCACCCAGGAGCTCATCGACTACCACCTCGCCGTGGCCGAGGGCGGGATCGGCCTGACGACGGTGGCGTACCTCGCGGTGGCGCCCGAGGGACGGACGCACGCCGAGCAGGTCGTCGTCGGCCCCGACACCGAGGCCGGGCTGGCCAGGATGACCGAGGCGGTCCATGCGACCGGCGCCAGGATCGCCGGTCAGGTCGGGCACGCCGGCCCGGTGGCCAACGGCCGCTCCAACGGCGTGCACGCCATCGCGGCCAGTCGGATGCCGAGCCCGCTGTCGATGCAGATGGTCCGGGCTGCCACCGAGGCCGACCTGACCCGCGTCACCGGCGCCTACGTCGCGGCCGCCCGCACCCTCGTGCGCGCCGGCTTCGACGTGCTCGAGCTGCACATGGCGCACAACTACCTCATCTCCTCCTTCCTCGCCCCCGCCCTCAACCGGCGCCGCGACCGCTGGGGCGGCCCGCTGGATAACCGTGCCCGCCTGGCCCGGCAGGTCGCCCGCGCGGTCCGCGAGGAGGTCGGCGACGCGGTGGCCGTGACCGCCAAGGTCTCCCTGTCCGACGGCTACAGGGGCGGCGTGACCCTCGAGGAGTCGATCGGTCTGCTCGGGATGCTCGAGCAAGACGGCACCCTCGACGCCGTCCAGCTCTCCGGCGGCTCCTCGCTGATGAACCCGATGTACCTCTTCCGCGGCGACGTCCCCGCCTCGGAGTTCGCCGCCTCGATGCCCGCGCCCGTCCGATGGGGGATGAAGACCCCGGTCGGCCGCTCCTTCCTCAAGAGCTACCCCTTCGAGGAGGCCTACTTCCGCGACAAGGCCCTCGCGGTCCGCGCCGCCACCTCGATCCCGCTGATGCTGCTGGGCGGCATCAACCGGCTCGACACCATGCAGCAGGCGATGGCCGACGGCTTCGAGTACGTCGCCATGGGCCGCGCCGTGCTCCGCGAGCCGGACCTGGTCAACCGGCTCGCGGCCGGCCAGGCGACCAAGGGCGTGTGCATCCACTGCAACCGCTGCATGCCGACCATCTACGACGGCACCCGCTGCCCGATCCGCGAGCCGCAGCCGCTCCACCTCGCCAAGCGCTGACCTTCGCCACCCGCTCACTCGGCACGGGTTCGAGCGTCACTCGGCGCAGATTCGAGCGCGCGTCGAACCAGCGCCGACTCAGCGTCGAACCAGCGCCTAGTCACCCTTGAACCAGCGCCGAGTCACCCTCGCACCAGCGCCGAGTCGGCGTGTGAGCACCCTTCCCTAAGACTAGAACGTGTTCTAGTCTGCGGCGCATGTCACAGGTCATCCCCGAGAAGCCCCTGCGCGTCGTCGTCTGGTCCACCGGGACCATCGGCCGGCACGCCATCGCCGGTGTCGACGCCCACCCCGACCTCGAGCTGGTCGGCGTGTGGGTGTCCAACCCCGCCAAGGACGGCAAGGACGTGGGGGAGCTGGCCGAGCTGGGGCGCGAGCTGGGGATCGCCGCGACCACGGACCGCGACGCGCTGATGGCGCTGGCGCCCGACGCGGTCGTGCACACGGCGATGACCGACGACCGGGTCTTCGAGTCGATCGAGGACCTCATCTGGATGCTGGAGCACGGCGTCAACGTCGTCTCCTCGGGGCCGGTGCTGCTGCAGTGGCCGCACGGGATCCTCCCCGACGAGATCGTCGAGCGGGTGCAGGCGGCCGGCCGCAAGGGCGGCGCGAGCCTGCACGTCAACGGCATCGACCCCGGGTTCGCCAACGACGTGCTGCCGCTGGTGATGACCAGCCTGAGCCAGCGCATCGACGAGGTGCGGGTCATGGAGGTCTGCGACTACTCGACGTACTACCAGCCGGTCGTGATGGGCGACCTCTTCGGCTTCGGCAAGCCGATGGACGAGCTCGGCTTCCTGTGGCACCCGGGCGTGCTGACGATGGCCTGGGGCTCGGTCGTCAAGCAGATCGCCGCCGGCCTCTCGATCACCCTCGACGAGCCGCTGACCGAGGAGGTCGAGCGGCGCCCCGCCACCCGCGACACCAAGAGCGTCTCGGGCGACATCGCCGAGGGGACCATGGGCTCGGTCAAGTTCGCCGTGGTCGGCAAGGTCGACGGGGTCCCGCGGGTCGTGCTGGAGCACATCACCCGCACCGACGCCGAGTCCGACCCCGACTGGGACAAGCCGCCCGCCGGCACCGACGGCTGCTACCGGGTCAAGATCACCGGCGAGCCGATGATGAACGTCGACTTCGTCCACCACGGCGAGCACGGCGACCACAACGTCAGCGGCATGATCACCACAGCCCAGCGCCTCGTGAACGCCCTGCCCGCGGTCGTCGCCGGCGCGCCCGGTCTGCTGACCGTCCTCGACCTGCCGCTGGTCACCGGCCGCGGCCTGGTCACCGGTGCGGGCCACACCGGCACGACGGCGGCGCGCTCATGACGATCCTCGACCGCTTCGGCGTCCCCGGCACCGCCGCGCTCGTCACCGGCGCGGGCCGCGGCCTCGGCGCCGCGACCGCACTCGCGCTGGCCGAGGCCGGCTCGGACGTGCTCATCTCCGCCCGCACCGCCGAGCAGCTCGAGGGGGTCGCCGCGCAGGTCCGCGCGACCGGTCGGCGCTGCGAGACCGTCGTGGCCGACCTGAGCGACCTGGACCAGGTCGCCGGGCTCGCGCAGACGGCGTACGACGCCTTCGGCCGTCTCGACATCGTCGTCAACAATGTGGGCGGCACGGGTCCGCGCGGGTTCCTCGACACCAGCCCGGGCTACCTCGAGCGCGCTTTCTCCTTCAACGTCAGCACCGCCCACGTGCTGACCAAGGCCGCCGTGCCGCTGCTGCTGAAGACCCTCGAGGCCGAGGGCGGCGACCGCGCCACCGCCGCGGAGAAGTCCGTCGTGACCATCAGCTCGACGATGGGCCGCTCCGCCGACCGCGGGTTCGTCGCCTACGGCACCGCCAAGGCGGCGCTGGCGCACTGGACGAAGATGGCCGCCCAGGACCTCTCGCCGCGCATCCGGGTCAACGGGATCTACGTCGGCTCGATCATGACCAGCGCGCTGGAGATGGTCGCGGGCGACCCGAACCTCATGGGCCAGCTCGAGGGCAAGACCCCGCTCGGCCGGGTCGGCGAGCCCGCCGACATCGCGGCCGGCGTGCTCTACCTGTCCTCCCGTGCCGGGCAGTACCTCACCGGGAAGCTCCTCGAGATCGACGGTGGCATCCAGCAGCCGACCCTCGACCTCGGCTTCCCCGATGTCTGACCGCATGCACGACCGGGTGCACCACGGGTCCGTGGCAGGCATGCCCCCTCGGGGACCCCTCAGCACGTGTCCTAGGGTGGCCGGGTGACCCACTCCGGCACCCCGACCGCGTACGCCGTCTCGCCCGACTCCGGCGAGCACTGGACCGCCGAGGGCGCCTGGCAGGTCGCGCCCGGGCTGTGGCGGATCCCGCTGCCGCTGCCGATGGACGGTCTGCGGGCAATCAACGTCTACGTCCTCGAGACCGACGAGGGACTGACGCTGGTCGACGGCGGCTGGGCGATCCCGGTGGCCCGCGAGCTGCTCGAGAAGTGCCTGGCGCAGATCGGTGCGGGCTTCGGCGACATCCGTCGCTTCCTGGTCACCCACGTGCACCGCGACCACTTCACCCTCGCCACGGTGCTGGGCCACGAGGTCGGCGCGGAGGTCGCCCTGGGGCGCGGCGAGGAGCCGGCGCTGGACATGCTCAACAACGTCGACCAGATCACCGAGAGCCCCTTCCTCGCGGTGCTGCGCTCCTCGGGCGCGCTCGAGGTCGCCGAGCAGTGGGCCGCCGGCGCCGGTGACGACCCGCCGCCGCCGAAGTCGGACTGGCAGTACCCCACCCGCTGGATGGAGGGCGACCACACCATCCAGGTCGGCCACCGCACCGTCGAGGCGGTGCACACGCCCGGCCACACCCCGGGTCACTTCGTCTTCGCCGACCGCGCCGAGGGCGTGCTCTTTGCCGGTGACCACGTGCTGCCGACGATCACCCCGTCGATCGGGTTCACCGTGCCGCCGGACGACCAGCCGCTGGGGCACTTCATGGCCTCGCTGACCCGTGTCCGCCAGCTGCCCGACCTGCGGATCCTCCCCGCCCACGGTCCGGTCGCGGCCTCCACGCACGCCCGGGTCGACGAGCTGCTGGCCCACCACGACACCCGGCTCGACCAGTGCCGTGCCGCGCTCGCTGCGGGTCCGGCCACCGCCCACGACGTCGCCGGGCACCTGGGCTGGACCCGCCACGAGCACCGCTACGAGACCCTCGACCCGTTCAGCCGCGGCATGGCCGCGATGGAGACCAAGGCCCACCTCGACCTGCTCGTCGCCCGCGGCGAGGCGACCGACGAGCCGCGCCCGGACGGGGTGCGCTACACCCTCGTCGCGCGCTGAGGGCGTCGTACGTCGGCAGCCGACTGGCCGGGGTCGAGGTGCGGGTCGAGGCCTGGGTCGAGGCCTCGGTCGAGGCCTGGTGACGCGCTGCTCCGCGTCCAGGGGCCTCGACCCGCACCTCGACGCACACCTCGATGCACACCTCGACCCGCACCTCGACCCGCACCGCGACCCGCACCGATCCGGGGCGTCGCGGGTCGGGTCAGCCGGGGAACGCGGCGGCCCCGGCGTCGGGGGCGGTGTCGCGCGAGGCGGTCCCGGCGGTCATGGCGGCCAGCGAACCGTGCTCGGCACCCACCGCCCAGCGCAGGCTGCGGCTGCCCCCGAGGTGGGTGGCCGGGAGCCTGAGGGTGACCGTGGCGCCGTCGGCGGTCACGGACACCCCGCTGGCCGAGCCGTAGCGGGCGCCGTCGGGGTCGCGGTACGCCGTCGTCCAGCCCTCGCTGCCGAGCTGGGCGAGCACCTCGTCGTCGATGGCGCCGTCACCGTCGCGGTCGACCCACAGCGTGAGGTCGAGGACCCGGTCGCCCGAGGTCGTCGCCGGCACGGCGGCGGCCAGGTCGAGCACGACCGTCCAGCCGCTCCCGTCGCGGCCCAGGGAACCGCCGACCAGGTCCGCCCAGGCCGGCGTGCCGACACCGGTGGCGTCCCCGGACGGGTCGGTCACCGACGCCGAGGTGGCAGGGGCCGCGCCGGAGCCTGCCGATGGGTCATCGCCCGACCCGCTGCTCCCGGTCCCGGGAGCGGTTGGGGCGGCGCCGCTGCCCGAGCCCTGGCCAGATCCCTGGCCGCCGCGCCGCCCCTCGCTGCCGCGGTCGGCGCCGCCGTCCCGGCCGCCGCGCCCCTCCCGCTCACCGCGTCCGGCGCCACCCGCCGCGTCGCCGCCGCGCCCGGCCGGGCCCCGGCCCTCCGCCGACCCGAAGCTGGGTTCGAACGGGTCGACCACGGCCCGCGGGTCCTCGCCGCCGAGGGCACAGGACTGCAGGAGCGCGCCCACCAGCACGAGCGTCGCAAGGGCGGGTCGGGACACCGCGCGGACGGGACGGTGCGGGCGGGGGACGTGGTGGGACCGGGTCGCACGCGGCGGGTCCGGGGCACATGAGCGGCGCATGATCGCACAACTGTTGCCAGGCTGCTGAGGTTCCGCTAGAACTTGTTCCACCGGTACAGACCACCGGACATCTCGGCTGTCGCGGGTGAGCGAGTGGGATCGCTCGGGGAGGCGTCACCACGACAGAAAGGCTCCTCCCGTGCGCATTCGCACCCTGGCCGTCCCTGCGGCCGCCCTCACCCTGGCCCTCGGCGGCGCGACCCTCTCCCAGGCGCTCCCCGGTCCCAACGGTGACAACACCTTCGGCCTGTGCACCGCCTACTTCGCCGGCTCCGAGCGCGGCCAGGAGATGAAGCGCAAGGCTCCGCCGTTCCAGGGCCTGGAGGCCGCGGCCGAGGCCATGGACATGACCGTCGAGGAGTACTGCGCGGCCAACGGCACCCGCCCGGGCAACGGCGGCGGCAACGGCAACGGCAACGGCAACGGCGGCGGCGAGGACGACGCCGAGGCCTGAGTCGCTGCTCGACCATGGGGCGCCCTGCCGGGCCGGCACTCCGGCGGGGCGCCTTCGTGCGTCCCGGGCTCGCCACGGGCGCATGGAGGCCTGGGTCAAGGCCTGGGTCGCGGCCTGGGTCGCGGCCTGGGGACGCGTCCCTCCGCGTCCTGGGGCCTCGACCCGCACCTCGACCCGCACCTCGACCCGCACCTCGACCCGGGCCGCGGGTCGGGTCAGCCCCGGCGCATCGGCAGGTGCGGGATGGAGCCGTCGAGGAACTCCGGCCCGGTGACCTCGAAGCCGTACGTCGCGTACCACCTCGCCAGCGGGGTCTGGGCCGCCAGGACGACCGGCCCGTCCCCGCAGGCGACGAGGCAGGCCTCCATGAGGGGTCCGGACAACCCGCGACCGCGGGCCTCGGGCAGCAGTGCCACCCGGCCGATCCGGCGGTGGTCGCCCTCGTCGAGGACCCGCGCGACACCGACCAGCCGACCGTCCTCCTCGAGCAGCACGTGCACGGTGCCGGGCTCGGTGTCGCGGCCGTCGAGGTCGTCGTAGGGGTCGCCCTGCTCGACCACGAAGACCTGCTGGCGCAGCCGGAAGACGTCGTGGGCGGTGCGGGCGTCGAGCTCGGCGAACGACAGCACCCTCGTGGTGGCGGCCATCAGCGGCCGAGGAACTCGACGGTCGTGCGCCAGGCCCGCTTGGCCTCGGGGACGACCGAGATGAGCGGGTAGACGTGGATCAGCCCCGGCTCCTCGACGTAGGTGAGGTCCCAGCCGGCCTCCGCCGCGCGGCGCGCGAGCAGCCGGCAGCCCGGGACGAGCAGGTCGCGGGTGCCGCAGAACACCAGCGCCCGGGGCAGCCCGGAGAGGTCGGCGAGGGCAGGGGAGACCTCGTGGCGGCCGACGTCGTCGGCCGAGCCGGCCCACCACCGGGCGTACGCCTCGAGCTTGGTGATCCGCAGCCACGGGTCGCGCCGGGCGAACCAGGTCGTCGCCGGGGTCGAGGTCGTGAGGTCGACCCAGGGCGAGTGCAGCAGCAGGTGGGTCGGGCTCGGGCCCCCGCGGTCGCGCAGGGACAGGGCCACGGCCAGGGCCAGCCCGCCCCCGGCGGAGTCACCCGCGAGCACGGTCGGCCACTCCCCGGCCAGCCGCGCGGCCAGGTCGACCAGCGCGTCGTGGGAGTCGGCCCAGGTGTGGGCGGGCGCGAGGGGGTAGTCCGGGAGCAGGACCTCGGCGTCCAGGGCAGAGGCCAGCCTGGCGGCGTACCGGACGTGGAAGGGGTCGAGCGGGGCCACGAAGCCGCCGCCGTGCAGGTAGAGGACCCGGCGCCGGGGGCGGCTGCCGCGCGCTCGCACCCGGTGCACCGTGAACGGCACGGGCCCCTCGGCCTCGAACTGCTGGACCTCGTAGCGCTGGCGGAACCGCACCACCGCGTTGGTGGGCAGCGCCCGGCCCTGGGCGTCGAGGTCGGCGTGCCAGCGCTCGATCCGGGCGCGCTCGCGCTCCTCGCTGTCGAGCTCGCTGGACTTGCGCAGCCGCGGCATGCCGCGGGCGAGGACGTCGTGGCGGAGGCTGGGCACGGGCCCATCCCACCAGACCGCCGGTCGAGGGGGTCTCGTGGCTCGCTCCGCTCGCACCTCGACCACCGGCTGGGGCGCTCCCGGGCCCGCGCTACCCTCGCCTCGACAAGACAGGGGAGCACGGGCGGCAGCAGTGCCGAGCGGGCTGAGAGTGCGGGACCAGGACACCTGGTGGACGCAGACCCTACGAACCTGCACCGGTTAGCACCGGCGAAGGGAGTCGTCCCGTGCGACGTACTGCGTTCCTGCCCACCCTCAAGCCTGCCCTGGCCACCACGCTGGGCGCGCTCCTGCTCTCGTCCTGCTCCCTCGTGGGCAGCGGGGACGACGACGGATCGGCCACCGACACCGGTGGCGCCGAGCCCGGCGCCGTCGAGGCCGGGGGCACCGTGGTCCTGGTGACCCACGACAGCTTCAGCCTGCCGAAGAAGCTCATCAAGGACTTCGAGGCCGACACCGGCTACGACCTGGAGCTGCGCAGCAACGGCGACGCCGGCAGCCTCACCAGCCAGCTCGTCCTCAACGCCGAGAACCCCCTCGGCGACGTGGCCTTCGGCGTCGACAACACCTTCGGCGGTCGGGCCCTGGAGGGCGGGGTCTTCACGGCGTACGACGGCGAGCTGCCGCCCGGCGTCGCGGACTTCGCACTCCCCGGCGACGAGGAGGGCGCGCTGGTGCCGGTCGACAACGGCGACGTGTGCGTCAACGTCGACCTCGACTGGTTCGAGCGCGAGGGCATCGCCCCGCCGGAGGACCTCGACGACCTGCTCGACCCGGCGTACGAGGACCTCTTCGTGACCTCCGGCGCCACCACCAGCTCGCCCGGGTTCGCCTTCCTGCTGGCGACGATTGCGGAGTTCGGCTCGGACTGGCAGGCCTACTGGGAGGACCTGCTGGCCAACGGCGCCAAGGTCGTCCGCGGCTGGGAGGACGCCTACTTCGTCGACTTCACCGCCGGTGGCGGCGACGGCGACCGGCCGATCGTGCTCTCCTACGACTCCAGCCCCGCTTTCACCACCGACGGCGAGGGCGGCACCACGACGGGTGCGCTGCTGCAGACCTGCTTCGAGCAGGTGGAGTACGTCGGGGCGCTGGCCGGCGCCGAGAACCCCGAGGGTGCCCAGGCGGTGATCGCGTGGATGCTCTCGGAGGAGGTCCAGGCGGCGCTGCCGGAGTCGATGTACGTCTTCCCGGTGCGCGAGGGCGTCGAGCTGCCCGAGGACTGGGCCCGGTTCGCCCCGCGTCCCGAGGAGCCGCTCGCGGTCGACCCCGCCGACATCGAGGCCAACCGCGACACCTGGCTGCGCGAGTGGCAGGACCTGGTCTCGCGCTGACCGCGCGACCCCGACCCCGGCCCCGAGCGCGACCGCACCCGTGACCACCACCCGCCGCCTGCTCGGGCTCGGCGCGCTCGGCCTGCTGCCGGCCGCCGTGCTCGGCGTCTTCTTCCTGCTGCCGGTCAGCGGGATGGTGGCCCGCGGGCTGGTGGTCGACGGGTCGTTCGAGCCCGGTGCGGTGCTCGAGGTCCTGACCCGCCCGCGGACCGGCCGGGTCGTCTGGTTCACCGTCTGGTCCTCGGCGGTCGCGACGTTGGTCGCGGTGCTGCTGGGCGTGCCCGCGGCGTACTCCCTGCACCGCCTGGAGTGGGCCGGCCGCCGGGTGGTCCGGGCGTGCCTGCTGGTGCCGTTCGTGCTGCCGACCGTGGTGGTGGGGGTGGCCTTCCGCCAGCTGATCGGGGAGTCCGGGCCGCTGGGACCGCTCGGCCTCGACGGCACGGCCTGGGCGATCCTCGCGGGCCTGGTCTTCTTCAACGTCTCGGTCGTGATCCGGGTGGTCGGCTCGGCGTGGGAGTCGCTGGACAGCCGGCCCGGCGAGGCCGCCGCGGCGCTCGGCGCCTCGCCGGCCCAGGTCTTCCGCACGGTCACCTGGCCGGCCCTGCGCCCGGCCGTGGTCTCGGCCGCGAGCGTGGTCTTCCTCTTCTGCGCGACCGGCTTCGGCGTGGTGCTGGTGCTGGGCGGACTGGCCTACAGCACCGTCGAGACCGAGATCTACCTGCTGACCACCGACCTGCTCGACCTCCAGGCCGCGGCCGCGCTGTCGCTGGTGCAGCTCGTGGCCGTGACCGGGCTCCTGGTGCTGGCCGGGCGGCTGCGCGCGGTGCCCGATCCGACCGTGCGGCGTACGACGGCACCGCCCCGTCGCCCGCGGCGTGGCGACCTGCTCCCGCTCGCCGCCACCGCGCTGCTGCTGGCCGCGGTCGCCACCCCCGTCGTGTCGCTGGTCGTCGGCTCCTTCCGCGAGGCGCTGCCCGGCGGCGGGTCGACCTGGTCGCTGGCCAACTACCGCGCGCTCACCGGGCAGGGCGACAACCAGGCGCTGCTCGTGCCCGTCACGGACGCGCTGCTGACCAGCGTGCGGGTCGCCGTCGACGCGACCTGGATGGCGCTGCTGCTGGGCGGTTTGCTCGCCGTGCTGCTGACCCGGCGCTCCCGGAGCCGCACCGAAGGCCGGGTGCGCTCCGTGCTGGACGGTCTCTTCATGCTGCCGCTCGGGGTCTCGGCGGTGACCCTGGGCTTCGGCTTCCTCATCACCCTCGACGAGCCGCCGCTCGACCTGCGCGACAGCCCGTTGCTCATCCCGCTGGCGCAGGCGCTGGTGGCGCTGCCGCTGGTGGTCCGCACGCTGGTGCCGGTGCTGGCGGGGGTCGACGACCGGCTGCGCCAGGCCGCGGCGTCCCTGGGTGCCGGACCCGTCAGGGCGCTGCTCACCGTCGACCTGCCGGTCGTGTGGCGACCGCTGCTGGCCTCGGGCGGCTTCGCGTTCGCGGTGTCGCTGGGGGAGTTCGGCGCGACCTCGTTCCTGGCCCGGCCCGACCAGCCCACGCTGCCGGTCGTGATTTTCCGGCTGATCGGGCACCCGGGACGGCTCAACTACGGCATGGCGCTCGCGGCCTGCGTCGTGCTGGCCGCCACCACGGCCCTCGTGATGCTGGCCGTCGAGCGGCTGCGCGTCCCGTCGCTGGGGGCGCTGTGAGGGGCGGGTCGGGCCGGGTGCGGTGCCGGGTTTGTCGGCTACCCGACAAACCCGGACGTGCCACGGCGAAGTTTCGTCGTCGCACGTCCGGGTCTCGACGTCACCCGACAAATCTCCCCCCGCCCGAGCGCCAGATCTCGGAGGACCGATGACCCTGACCATCCGCGACCTCTCGGTCGCCTACGACGACGTGCCGGCCGTGCGCGGGGTCTCCCTGGAGGTGCTCGACGGTGCGGTGCTGGCCGTCCTGGGCCCGTCCGGGTGCGGCAAGTCCACGCTGCTGCGCGGGGTCGCCGGGCTGGAGCAGGCGACCGGCTCGATCGCCTGGGACGGCGAGGACGTCACCCGTCTGCCGACCCACCGCCGCGGCTTCGCGCTGATGTTCCAGGACGGCCAGCTCTTCGACCACCTCACCGTCGGTCGCAACGTCGGCTACGCGCTGCGGCTGCGCCGGGCTCCCCGCGCCGCCGAGCGCGCCCGGGTCGAGGAGCTGCTCGCCCTCGTCGGTCTCGAGGGGTACGCCGACCGGCTGCCCCGCACCCTCTCCGGCGGCGAGCGGCAGCGGGTCGCGCTCGCCCGCAGCCTGGCCCACCAGCCGCGGCTGCTGCTGCTCGACGAGCCGCTCTCGGCGCTCGACGCCGGGCTGCGCCGCCACCTGGCCGGCGAGCTGCGCGACATCCTCACCCGGGCCGGCACCACCGCGGTGATGGTCACCCACGACCACGAGGAGGCCTTCAGCGTCGCCGACCGGTTGGCTGTGATGCGCGAGGGGCGCCTCGTGCAGGAGGGGCCCATCGACGAGGTCTGGCGCTCCCCGGTCGACGCGGCCACGGCCCTGTTCCTCGGGTACGCGCGGGTGCTCGACGGTGACGCCGCACGTCGCGTGCTGGCGGCGGCGGGCGCCCCGGCCGCGGCCGCTGTCGCCGTACGACGCTCGGCGGTCGTGGTCGACGAGCGCGGCCCCCTCGAGGGCGAGGTGCGCTCGATCCGCTCCACCCCTCAGCTCCAGCGGCTGGTCGTGGCCGTCGAGGGGCTGGGTGACCTGGACGCCGTCGCCCCCCTCGACCACCGGACCTCCCCGGGGGACCGGGTGCGGCTGGGGGTCGACGTGACCCGGGTCGCAGCGCTGGCCGGGGGCTGAGCGGGGTGCTCAACAGGGGTGGCGCGGACCCCTAGAATCTGCCGGGTGTACCGCCGTGCCTACTCCGCCCTCGTCGCGACCGCGCTCGCGATCGGCCTGTGGGCGATCATCACGGCACAGGTCGTCGACCGGCCGCTGATCGACCCCGAGAGCAGCTTCCTCGGCCCGTCGTGGCTGCGGCTGCCGATCCTCTGCTTCGGCGCGCTGGCGCTCGACATGGTGCCCCGGGCGCTGTGGCGCTCCGGCGGTCGACCGCGGGTCGCGCTCGAGGTCGTGCGCGAGCGCTGGCGCTCGCACTGGACGCGGGAGCGGCTGCTGCTGGTGATGCTCGGCATCGTCGGCTTCTACGTCATCTACGTCTGCTACCGGAACCTCAAGTCGTTCCTGCCGCTGGTCAGCGACCGGATCTACGACCGCGAGCTGCACCTGCTCGACCGGGCGCTGTTCTTCGGGCGCGAGCCCGGCCCGGTCTTCCACGACCTGCTCGGCACCACCGTCGTGGCGCACTTCCTCTCCGCCTTCTACCTGCTCTTCATCCCGATGGTCGCGATCCTCGTGACCGTGTGGCTGGTGTGGGCGCGCAACATCTCCCACGGCTGGTGGTTCGTCACCGCGCAGGGCTTCGCGTGGACGCTCGGGACGCTGTCCTACTACGCGCTGCCGACGCTGGGCCCGGGCCTGGAGTACTACTGGCTCTACGACAACCTCGCCCACACCGGCACCACCGACCTGATGAACGCGCTGGTCAACGCGCGCCAGGACTTCCGCTTCGGTGACGGCGAGACCCAGACCGTGGCGGGCTTCGCCAGCCTCCACACCGGCATCTCGCTGCTGTGGGCGCTGATGGTCCAGTTCACGGTGCAGAACCGCTGGATCCGGATCGCCTTCTGGGTCAACTTCGGGCTGACCGTCGTGGCCACCCTCTACTTCGGCTGGCACTACATCGCCGACGACATCGCCGGCATCACGATCGCCTTCGTGTCCTTCTACGTCGCGGGCCTGGCCACGGGCCAGAAGTTCGACCACGGCGGGCTGGCCTCCCACCCGACGTCGACGACCTCGAAGATCCCGGTCTCCCAGGACTGAGGAGGCCGCGTCAGCGGACTCCTCGATGGTGGACTCGGTCGCGACCCGCGTGTCGGGACCGAGTCCCCACGGGTACCCACCGCTCCGGCACGTGACCCGGTGAGGTGGCTCTCGCCCCGAGGGGGGTGAGCGCGGGCGGTCGCAGGGCTAGCCTCGAAGCGTGGCCACCGACACCGTCCCCCCGACCACCGACGACGCGCCCACGGGCGCCGGCCCCGACGCGGGCACGGAGCCCGCGGCGGAGGGGAGCAGCGGCTACCGCCAGCCCACGCTCGACGTGCCGGCGCTGACCCGCCTGCTCGACGGTCGCTACGCGGAGGTGCGCAACCTCGTGCGCAGCAACCTGGCGACGTACGCCTCGATCCTGACCGACGCCGAGACGATGACCACCGCGGAGTACCGCGAGCGGGTCAAGGAGCTCGTGGTCGAGATGGCCTCGACCGGCCAGACCGGCATGGGCTTCCCGGCGGCGTACGGCGGCGGCGACGACATCGGCGCCTCGATCGCGGCCTTCGAGACCCTGGCGTTCGGCGACTTGTCGGTGCTGGTCAAGGTGGGCGTGCAGTTCGGGCTCTTCGGCGGCGCGATCCTGCAGCTGGGCACCGAGCGGCACCACGAGAAGTACCTGCGCCAGATCGTCACCGGCGAGCTCATGGGCTGCTTCGCGATGACCGAGACCGGGCACGGCTCCAACGTCCAGGCCCTCGGCACGGTGGCGACCTACGACCTGGCCACGCAGGAGTTCGTCATCACCACCACGCGCGAGGACGCGCGCAAGGACTACATCGGCAACGCCGCCGAGCACGGTGAGCTCGCGGTCGTCTTCGCCCAGCTCGAGGTCGGCGGGGAGGGTCGCGGCGTGCACGCCTTCGTCGTCCCGATCCGGGTGCGGTCGGGGTCCGGCGGGCTCGAGCCGGCGCCCGGCGTCACGATCGCCGACGACGGCCTGAAGATGGGCCTCAATGGCGTGGACAACGGCCGACTGCACTTCGACCACGTGCGGGTGCCGCGCGAGAACCTGCTCAACCGCTTCGCCGACGTCACGCCGTCGGGGGTCTACGAGAGCGCGATCGAGAACCCGAACCGCCGCTTCTTCACCATGCTCGGCACCCTCGTGCAGGGGCGGGTCTGTGTCGGCGGCGCCGGCATCAACGCCTCGAAGGTCGCGCTGGCGATCGCGGTGAAGTACGCCGAGCGCCGCCGGCAGTTCGAGGCCACCGGCGAGGAGGAGGAGCTGCTCCTCGACTACGGCATGCACCAGCGCCGGCTGCTCCCGCTCCTCGCCCGCACCTACGCCCTGCACTTCGCCCAGGACCTCCTCTCGGCCAACCTCCACGACGTGCTGACCGGGGTGAAGGAGGACGAGCAGGCGCAGCGCGAGCTGGAGTCGGTCGCCGCCGGCACCAAGGCACTCGGCACCTGGCACGCCACGCGCACCATCCAGGAGTGCCGCGAGGCCTGTGGCGGCGCCGGCTACCTCGCGGAGAACCGCTTCGCCGCGCTCAAGGCCGACACCGACGTCTTCACCACCTTCGAGGGCGACAACCACGTCCTGCTGCAGCTGGTCGCCAAGGGCCTGCTCACCGACTACGCGGGCGAGTTCCACGACATGGACCAGCTCGACATGGTCCGCTTCGTCGCGGGGCTGGCGGTCGAGACGGTCGTCGAGCGCACCCGCGTGCACGGGCTGATCGAGCGCTTCCGCGACCTGTTGCCCGGTGGCGACGACTGGGACCAGGACGCGGGTCTGCTCGACCCGGAGTACCAGCTGGCGATGTACCGCTTCCGCGAGGAGCACATGGTCAGCGGCGTCGCCCGCCGGCTCAAGCGCGGCGTCGACAACGGGATGAACCCCGGGGTCGTCTTCTCCCGCGTGCAGGACCACGTCATCGGCGCCGCCCGCGCCCACATGGAGCGGCTGGTGCTCGAGGCCTTCATCGACCGCTGCCGCCAGCTGCCCGAGGGCGACCTCAAGGTCGCGATGAACCTGCTGTGCGACCTGCACGCGCTGGCCGGGATCGAGGCCGACCGGGCCTGGTTCATGGAGCACGGCCGGCTCACCGTCCAGCGCTCCAAGGCGATCAGCCGCGAGGTCTCCTCGCTGTGCCGCAAGGTGCGCCCGCTCGCCGGGGACCTGGTCGACGGCTTCGGCGTACCCGTCGAGATGCTGCGCTCGCCCGAGCTCATCGGGGACCTGGCGCCCATGGCTCCGGGGGCGTCGGGGGCGTGAGGGCGCGACGGTGGCCGGGTTTGTCGGGTAGCCGACAGACCCGGCTGTGGGTTTCGTCGGTTACCCGACAAACCCGGCCATGCGACGACAGAGCTTTGCCGTCGAGCTTCCGGGTCTTGTCCACAACCCCCGGAGTCCCCGCGTGCCGGGCGGTGCCGGCGTGAGCCTGCTGTCCCGCCTGCGCGGCGGCTGGGGCGCGGACCCGCTGTGGGGCGTGGTCTACGACTTCCTGGTCGAGCACCCCGTGGTGGGACGGCCGGTGTGGTTCGCCGGGATCCACAGCGACCTGCGCCGGCTGCACGCGACCGCCGACGAGGTCGGTCGGCTTCCCGACGGCTCGCGGGTGCTGGACGTCCCGTGCGGCGGGGGCGTCGCGCTGCGGGGGCTGCGTCCCTCGCAGCGGATCGAGTACGTCGCCGCGGACCTGGCCCCCGAGATGCTCGAGCGCACGCGCCAGGCCGCACTCCGCCGCGGGGTCATGCACCTGGTCGCCACGCGGCAGGCCGACGTGGGGGCGCTGCCCTTCGAGGACGGTTCGTTCGACCTGGTGCTGTCGCTGACCGGGCTGCACTGCTTCCCCGACCCGCGCCGGGCCGTCGAGGAGATGGCCCGCGTGCTGCGCCCCGGCGGGCGGCTGGTCGGGTCGGCGCTGCTCAACGACACCGGGCTGGCCTTCGAGCCGCTGCGGCGCGGTGGCCGGCTCGGCGGGCTGATCGGCCCGTGCTGCACCTCGACCGAGCTCGCCTCCTGGTCAGCCGCCGCCGGCGTACCGCTCGAGGTCGAGCTGGCCGGGGCGTTCGGGTACTTCGCCGGGGTCAAGGCGGGGTGAGGCGGGCTGGACCTGGTGGTGGGGCGGGCCGGGTTTGTCGGCTACCCGACAAACCCGGAAGTGCGACGACGAAACTTTGTCGTGGAGCTCCCGGGTTCGTGCCACAACCCGGCTGACGCTGACGAGCGCGCCGTCGGCGCGGCACGACGACCGGGCTCCTCGGCGCGGCGGCCCGCGAGTCATCCACAGGCCCTTCGCTCGCGCGACTGTCCCCAGCACCCGCGCTCCGCCTACTCATCGGCTCCTCGGAGCAGCAGGCTGCCGCTCATGATCGAGCACCTGGCAGACGGCCATGGCGTCGTCCTCCGCCGCGAGCTGGTGCGGGCGGGCGTGGACGACTCCACCATCAGCAAGCTGAGGAGACGAGGGACCCTCGTGCGCCTCCGCCAAGGCGTCGATGCGCTGGGCGAGCGCTGGCACGCAGCAGACCCCCGCGAGAGGCACCTGATGCTGGCGCACGGCACGTGGCGTCTCTACGACGAGCGTGTCGCCCTGTCCCATGTGAGCGGGGCTCTGTCGCTGGGCGCACCAGCGCACGACCTGGACCTGTCGCGCGCCCACCTGACGAGCCTGTACGGCCGCGGTGACCGCATCCGGGCCTCCGTCGTCCACCACCAAGGCGCGGTGCTGGTGGACGACGTGACGCGCCGTGACGGACGGTGGGTGACCAGCCCCGTACGCACGGCGCTGGACGCTGCCTCGGTGTCGCGCCACGACGGGGCGATCTGCGTGCTCGACTGGTTCCTCAGGTTCGGAGGCGTCACCGAGGAGGAGCTCCAGCACCACCTCGCCAGGAGGATCTCGTGGCCGGACCACCTCGACCTCGCCCTCAAAGTCAGTCTGGCGGACGGCCGCGCTGAGAGTGTGCTGGAGACGCTGCTGAGGCTGCGGATGGGGGAGTCGTCCCTGCCGATGCCCGAGCTGCAGTACGAGGTGCACGAGCCGAGCGGTCTGCTGGTGGGGCGCTCGGACTTCGGATGGCGGGGTAGGGCGTTGGGCGAGGCGGACGGGAACGAGAAGTACCACCGGTTCCGCCGGCCCGGTGAGTCGATCGCCCAGATGGTGATGCGCGAGAAGCGGCGTGAGGACCGGATGCGTGAGCTGACCGGACTGCCGATGATCAGGTTCGTCTGGGCTGATCTCTACCGCTGGTCCCAGACGGCATCGCGGCTCGAGCGGGTGCTGCTCAGGCAGGCAGCGTGAGGTCGGGTTGTGGTCAGGACCCGGAAGTCCGACGACGAAGTTCTGTCGTCGCGCTTCCGGGTTTGTCGGCTACCCGACAAACCCGGCCGCGGCGGCTACCCGCTAACGGCCGCCCCGCTCAGTGACCGGTCTTCTTGAACCGCTCGAACGACGCGACGACCTCGGCCTCGGCCTCGGTGCGGCCGACCCACTCGGCACCCTCGACGGACTTGCCGGGCTCGAGGTCCTTGTAGACCTCGAAGAAGTGCTGGATCTCCAGGCGGTCGAACTTCGACACGTGGGAGATGTCGCGCAGGTGCTCGAGACGGGGGTCCGAGGACGGGACGCACAGGACCTTGTCGTCACCGCCGGCCTCGTCGGTCATGCGGAACATGCCGATGGCGCGGCACTTGATCAGGCAGCCGGGGAAGGTCGGCTGCTGCAGGATCACGAGCGCGTCCAGCGGGTCGCCGTCCTGGCCCAGGGTGTCCTCGATGTAGCCGTAGTCGGCGGGGTACTGCGTCGAGGTGAACAGGGTGCGGTCCAGGCGCAGGCGGCCCGACTCGTGGTCGACCTCGTACTTGTTGCGCTCCCCCTTGGGGATCTCCACCAGGACGTCGAACTCGAGCACGTCTGCCTCCGTGGGCGATCTGGATCGCCGGTCTGCTGTGTCGTCGGACCCGCTGCCCGGCTCGGGGCGGGTGCGGCCCCCGCGCGGGAGCCGGGGGACAGTCTCGCGCACAATGGCCCGGCACGCGCACCGGGAGGGGGCAGATGTGGGACGACGTGACGCACGCCACTCCCCGAGCGGTCCCCGGAGGGTACGTCGGCTGGTGGCCGCGCTCGCGGTCGTGGCCCTCGTGGCGGCCGGCGGCGTGGTGCTCAGCGGCGAGGCCGAGCCGACGCTCGACCGGGTCCGCGCCTGGGGGGAGGACCTGTTCGGTGAGGACCCCGACCCGCGCACCGATCCGGCCGAGGTCGCGCCCCCCGACGGGCTCGTCCTCCCCGACGTCGAGCCCCCGGCTGCCCCCGCGGTCGCCCTCGGTGCCCGTCCGGTCAGCGCGACGGCGGTCCGCCGGGCCGTCAGCGGCCTGCTCGGCCAGCCCGTGCTCGGTCGGCGCGTGGGCGTCGCGGTCGCCGGGCTGACCGGCGCGACGGCGTACGACGGGGGCCCGGCGGGGCTGGTGCCGGCCTCGACCACGAAGCTGCTGACCGCGTTCGCGGCGCTGGACACGATCGACCCGCGCACCACCTTCGCCACCCGGGCAGTGCTCGACGGCACCGACCTGGTGCTCGTCGGGGGAGGGGACCCGCTCCTGGAGCGGGCGCCCGACCCCGACGCAGCCCCCGGGGAGCAGCAGGGCGCCGATCTCACGACGCTCGCGCGCCGGACCGCCGAGGCGCTGGCCGACCGCGGGGTGCGGCGGGTGCGTCTGGGGTACGACGACGGCCTCTTCTCCGGCCCGGCCTTCAACCGCAGCTGGCCCGCGACGTACCGCGACTTCCAGGCCCCGATCACCGCGCTGATGGTCGACGACGGCAGCGACCCCGACGGGTTCGGCAGGGTGGCCGACCCGTCGCGCGCGGCCGCGGAGGTCTACGCCGCCGCGCTGCGCCGCGCTGGGGTGCAGGTGCTGGGCGTGCCGAGCCCGGCGGCGGCGTCGGCGGGGGCCGACCTGGTGGCCGAGGTCGAGTCCGCGCCGATCGGGTCGCTCGTCGAGCAGTTGGTGCGGGTCAGCGACAACGAGACCGCGGAGACCGTGCTGCGCCACGTCGGGCTCGCCACCGGGGGCGCCGGCTCGACCCAGGACGGAATCGCCGGCGTGCGGGAGGTGCTCGAGGAGCGGGGCGTGCCGGCGCCGCAGCGGCTGCGCGACGGCAGTGGGCTGTCGCGGGAGAACCTGGTCGACCCCGACACGCTGGTCGGCCTGCTGCAGGCGGTGGCCGAGTCGGCCTCGGACGACCCCGTGCGCGGGCTCCTGCCCGGGCTGCCCGTGGCCGGGTTCTCGGGGTCGCTCGCCTTCCGCTTCGACGACGCGCCGCCGGCCGCCGTGGGGCGGGTGCGCGCCAAGACCGGCACGCTCGCCGGCGTACGCAGCCTGTCCGGGGTCGTCGTCGCGCGCGACGGTACGCCGATGGTCTTCGCGCTGATGGCCGACCGGATCCCCGGCGACCGCGACGAGGAGGCCGAGGCGCTGCTCGACCGGGCCGCCGCCGCCCTCGCCGCCTGCCGGTGCGGGCGGGCGGGCTGAGGTCGGGGCCTCCCGTACGGCTCCGATCCAACCCGATCGAACCCGATCGACCGCGGAGGCGGGATGGTCCGCACGCGCACGCAGGTTTCATGCGCGTGGAGCCTGCGCCGGCGTGCGGACCACCCCGGCCAGGGGCCGACACGGCTCGGCGTGCGCGGCCCGCCCCGCCTCCCGTCGTACGCCGGAGCGTGGGCCGCGCCCCGACCGCACCCCCTCGGGCGCGGCGGGCCGGGTGGGGCCGGGGGATAGGTTCGGTCCATGACTGAGCCGGCGTCGGGACCCGCCCCCGAGATGGTCGACTGGGACCTCGCGGTCTCGCTGGGCTCGCGGCTCGCGGGCGACGGGCCCCAGGTCTCGCGGGAGGAGGCCGCCGCGGCCGTCGCCGAGCTGCGGGAGGGTGCCGCCCGCTCGACCCCGCTGGTGCGTGACTTCACCGGCCTCGACGGCGGCGACGGCACCGCGCCGGTGCTGGTGGTCGACCGCCCCGGCTGGGTCAAGGCCAACGCCGAGGGCTTCCGCACCGTGCTGTCGCCGATCGCGGAGAAGCTGTCGGCGCGCAAGCCGCCGAGCGGGCTGTCGCTGGCCGTCGGGCGCCGGGTGACCGGCGTCGAGGTGGGCGGGCTGCTGGGGTTCCTGTCGGGGAAGGTGCTCGGGCAGTTCGACCCGTTCCACGAGCCGTCGGGGCGGCTGCTGCTGGTGGCGCCCAACATCGTCCACGTCGAGCGCGAGCTCGAGGTCGACCCGCACGACTTCCGGCTGTGGGTGTGCCTTCACGAGGAGACCCACCGGGTGCAGTTCACCGCGGTCCCGTGGATGCGCGACCACATCTACTCCCTCGTGGGGCAGCTCGGTGACTCACTGGACTCCAAGGAGCTGCTCGAGGACGGCCTCGGGCGCGTGATCGAGGCCGTGAAGCGTCGGGGCGAGACGTCCGGCTCGATCATGGAGCTGCTGTCCACGCCGGCCCAGCGCGAGGTGCTCGACCGGGTCACCGGGGTCATGTCCTTGCTCGAGGGCCACGCCGACGTCGTGATGGACGACGTCGGCCCGACGGTCATCCCGTCGGTGGCGCAGATCCGCGAGCGGTTCACCGAGCGCCGCAAGGGCGCCGGGTCGCTGGACCGGCTGATCCGCCGGCTGCTAGGTCTCGAGGCGAAGATGGCGCAGTACCGCGACGGCGCGAAGTACGTCCGCCACGTCGTCGACAAGGTCGGCATGGAGGAGTTCAACGCGGTCTTCGCCGGGCCGGAGAACCTCCCGACCAAGGCCGAGATCAACGACCCGGACGCCTGGGTCGCGCGCGTCCTGGGCTGATGCCCGGTCCGCATCCCTCGGTCGCCGCCACGCGGGTCGCGGTGCGTCGCGAGATCGCCGACGTGCCGGCCGGCTCGACCGTGGTCGTCGCCTGCTCCGGTGGCGCTGACTCCCTCGCGCTCGCCGCCGCCACCGTGCACGAGGCGCGGGCGGGCGGCTGGGGGGTCGTGGGGGCCACGGTCGACCACCAGCTGCAGGAGGGCTCGGCCGACCAGGCCGCGCGGGTCGTGGAGCAGCTGGCCGCGCTGGGCGTCGACGAGACGCTGACCGCCCGGGTCACGGTCGCCTGGGAGCCCGGCGGCGAGGGGCCCGAGGGCGCCGCGCGCCGGGCGAGGTACGCCGTGCTCGAGCAGGTCGCCGAGCACAGCCGGGCTGCCGTCGTACTCCTGGGGCACACGCGTGACGACCAGGCCGAGACCGTCCTGCTCGGCCTGGCCCGCGGCTCCGGTGCCCGCTCGCTGGCGGGCATGCGCCGCGCCTTCGACGTCTACCGCCGGCCGTTCCTCGACCTGACCCGCGACGACACCGTCACCGCCTGCCAGGTGCTCGGCCTCGACGCCTGGGACGACCCCCACAACTCCGACCCCGGCTACGCCCGGGTGCGCGTGCGCCGCTCGGTGCTCCCGGTCCTCGAGGAGCACCTCGGCCCCGGCGTGGCCGCCGCCCTGGCACGTACGGCGCAGCAGCTGCGCGCCGACGCCGACTGCCTCGACGACTTGGCCGACGAGCGGTACGCCGCGCTCCTGGCCGACGGCGGCCTCCCCGTCACGGCGCTCGCCGCGCTCCCCACCGCCTTGCGCACCCGGCTGCTGCGCCGCCTCGCCCTCGACGCCGGGGCGCCGCCCGCGGAGCTGTTCCACGAGCACGTCCTGGCCCTCGACGCCCTCGTCACCGCCTGGCGCGGGCAGAGGTGGGTGGATCTGCCGGGGCACCTGCGGGGGTTGCGGGTGGACGGGGTGGTCCGGGTCCGCGCGGTCGCGGCGTCCTGAGGCGGGCACGAGCCCACCCGGGTCCGGACCACCCAGCCCACGTCCTTGCCCCCAGCCCCCCACCGGCCTTGTGTGGCGTTCCGGTTCAACCTGCTTGAACCGGAACACCACATAGGGCGCCGGACCCCCCTTGCTCGCCCCCGCCCCCGTCGCCCGGCCAGCGCCGGGATGACCCGGATGGGCCATTCCGGGGCCCGCTGAGGCAAAGCCTCGCGATTCTGGCTCAACCCGGTCCGGAACCGGCCGACCCTCTGTCAGGGGAGTCGACCGCGCCCGCGGTCCGAGCCAGGGGAGCACCACACATGAAGAAGCGTCTGAGCCTGCTGACCGTCCTGTTCGTCGTCCTGTCCGCGCTCGCGCCGGTCGGGACCGCCCACGCGAAGGGCGGTGACGGTCCCGACGACGACGGCCCCCTGTGCTGGCTGCTCGCCTGGGGGTGCGACGACGACCACGACGACGAGGATGACGACGACGGTGTCGTCACCACCCAGCCGGCGTACCTCATCCAGGGCGTCGCCGTCGACGGCAACGGCAAGGGCGTCGACAACGTCGCGGTCCAGGCGCTCGACGCCAGCACGGGCAAGCCCGTCGCGACCGCGCTCACCTACGCCAGCGCCCGCCGCCACGGCCCACAGCACGGCTACTTCTACCTCTGGGTCGACCGGGGCGTGTACGACGTCGTGCTGGTCAAGCGCGGGTACGACGCCACCTTCCTCTCCGACGTGAGCGTCCGCAGCGCCAAGCCGGTGAGCCTCGGCGAGCTCCGCCTCGACTTGCGCGACTGGCCGACCAGCACCGTCGCCGAGGTCCTCGACCCGGTCGTCGCCCCGCGCCAGTCGGTCGTGGTCTCGGTGGCCGTCGACAGCAAGCGGGCCAAGGTCACAGGTGGCCGGGTCGTGGTCCTCGACGGCGGGAAGGTCCTGGCCACCCAGCGCCTGGCGAGGACCGACCAGGGTGTCGCCACCCTCGACCTGGGCCGGCTGCCGCGCGGCACGCACAGGCTGTCGGTGGAGTACCGCGGCGTCGACGGGCTGAGGTCCTCCAAGGCCAAGACGCTCAAGGTCGTGGTCGCCAAGCCGGGGGCCGGTCGCCGCTGACCGGGCCGGGCTGAGCGGGTCGGCACGCGGCCGGGACCCCCGGCCGCGTGCCGCCCGACGGCGTACCGGTCGTAGGCTGCCGCCCATGGACTCTGCCCACGTGGAGAACGACCTCGTCAACGTGCTGTTCACCGAGGCCCAGATCCAGCAGCGGCTGGCGGAGATGGCCCAGGAGATCCAGCGCGACTACGAGGGCGAGGAGCTCCTCATCGTCGGCATCCTCCGGGGTGCCGTCATGGTGATGGCCGACCTGGCCCGCTCCTTCGACCGCCACATCGAGATGGACTGGATGGCGGTGAGCTCCTACGGCTCGGGCACCAAGTCCAGCGGCGTCGTGCGCATCCTCAAGGACCTCGACACCGACATCAGCGGCCGCCACGTGGTGATCGTCGACGAGATCATCGACACCGGTCTCACGCTGTCGTGGCTGACCTCCAACCTCAGCAGCCGCAACCCCGCGAGCGTCGCGATCGCCACCCTGCTGCGCAAGCCCGAGGCGCTCCAGATGCCGGTCGACGTCAAGTACGTCGGCTGGGACATCCCCAACGAGTTCGTCGTCGGCTACGGCCTGGACTACCGCGAGAAGTACCGCAACCTGCGCGACATCGGCACCCTCGCCCCGCACGTCTACAGCTGACCGTCCGACCGTCGAGCGAAGCGAGCTCGGTCGGACGGAACCGATGGGCAGGGCGGCGAAGCCGCTCCGTGCCTTCCGTTCCCAGCCTCCTGAGAGGATGGGAACGGTGGCGGCGGGTACCGTCGTCACTTCGAATCGTGCACCCAACGAGAGAAGTCCGTGAAGCGCATAGGCAAGAGTCCCTGGCTCTGGATCGTCGTGGCCGTGGTCGGCGTCCTGCTGGCCCTGCAGTTCCTCGCGCCCAGCGGGGGCGGTGACGAGATCACCTCCTCGGAGATGACGTCCTACATCGCCGAGGGCGAGGTCGAGGAGATCACCTTCGTCGACGGTGACCAGGAGATCCGCGCGATCCTCGACGACGGCGTCCGCGAGGAGGGTGCGGAGGTCCGGACCTTCTGGATCAACGGCACCCAGTCGCGCCTCTACGTCCAGGCGCAGCAGCAGGTCGAGGCCGGTGAGATCGAGGAGCTGCGCACCGAGGTCTCCCGCCCCAGCGCGCTCGGCACCTTCCTCTTCTCGTTCCTGCCGCTGATCATCATCTTCATCGTCTTCCTGTGGCTGCTCAACAACATGCAGGGCGGCGGCGGCCGCGGCGTCATGCAGTTCGCCAAGTCCAAGGCCAAGCTGATCTCCAAGGACATGCCGAAGACGACCTTCGCCGACGTCGCGGGCTGCGACGAGGCGATCGAGGAGCTCGGCGAGATCAAGGAGTTCCTCCAGGAGCCGGCCAAGTTCCAGGCCGTCGGCGCCAAGATCCCCAAGGGCGTGCTGCTCTACGGCTCGCCCGGCACCGGCAAGACCCTGCTGGCCCGCGCGGTCGCCGGCGAGGCCGGCGTGCCGTTCTACTCCATCTCCGGCTCCGACTTCGTCGAGATGTTCGTCGGCGTGGGTGCCTCCCGCGTGCGTGACCTGTTCGAGCAGGCCAAGGAGAACGCCCCGGCCATCGTCTTCATCGACGAGATCGACGCCGTGGGCCGCCACCGCGGCACCGGCATGGGCGGCGGCCACGACGAGCGCGAGCAGACCCTCAACCAGCTGCTCGTGGAGATGGACGGCTTCGACGTACGAGGTGGGGTCATCCTCATCGCGGCCACGAACCGTCCCGACGTGCTCGACCCGGCGCTCCTGCGGCCCGGCCGCTTCGACCGGCAGATCCAGGTCGACGCCCCCGACCTGTCCGGTCGCGAGCAGATCCTCAAGGTCCACTCGCGTGGCAAGCCGCTGGCCACCGACGTCAACCTCGTCTCGGTCGCCCGCCGCACCCCCGGCTTCTCCGGTGCCGACCTGGCCAACGTCCTCAACGAGGCCGCGCTGCTGACCGCGCGTGCGAACGCCAAGCTCATCACCAACGAGGCGCTGGACGAGGCGATCGACCGCGTCATCGCCGGGCCGCAGCGCCGTACGCGCCTGATGAGCGAGAAGGAGAAGCTCATCACCGCCTACCACGAGGGCGGCCACGCCCTCGTCGCCGCGGCGCTCCCGGGCAACGACCCGGTCCACAAGATCACGATCCTGCCGCGCGGTCGGGCGCTGGGCTACACCATGGTGCTGCCCGACTCCGACAAGTACTCCCAGCCCCGCAGCCAGATGCTCGACCAGCTGGCCTACATGCTGGGCGGGCGGGCCGCGGAGGAGCTGATCTTCCACGACCCGACGACCGGCGCCGGCAACGACATCGAGAAGGCCACCAACGTGGCCCGCGCGATGGTCACGCAGTACGGCATGACCGAGCGCCTCGGTGCCATCAAGCTCGGCGACTCCGGCTCGCAGCCCTTCCTGGGCCGCGACCTGGGGCACTCCCGCGACTACTCCGAGTCGGTCGCCGCGATCGTCGACGAGGAGGTCAAGGCCCTGCTCGCCACCGCGCACCAGGAGGCCTTCGACATCCTCGAGGAGAACCGCGACGTCCTCGACGCCCTCGTCCTGGAGCTGCTCGACAAGGAGACGCTCGACAAGGAGCAGATCGCCCGGATCTTCGAGGCGCTGCGGATGCGCCCGGCCCGCCCCGCGTGGACCGGCTCGGACACCCGTCGCCCCTCGCAGATGCCCCCGGTCGAGATCCCCCAGGAGATCCGTGACCGGGCGCGCGCCAACGGCGTGGCGGAGCACCAGCCGGCCGGGGCGGTCGTCACGCCCCCGGGCGCCGGCGGCGACGTGCACGGCGGCCCCGCGGCCCCGGGCGGCCACGCGACCCCGCCCGGTCCCGACGCCTCCTGACGCCCGCCCGGGACGGGCCACCGGCGGAGCGGCCCACCCGATCGGGTCAATCCGCGCAGGGGGACCGGGCCGAACCCACGTCGCACCACGCAGGTCACACCCCAGGACGGACTCACCGAGTCCTCGAGCGGATACCGAGCACCCATGACCGACATCATCACGACCCCCGATCGTGACCCGCAGGACATCCCCGCCTTCGACCACGCACGCGCCGAGGCGGCGGTGCGGGAGCTGCTCGCCGCCATCGGCGAGGACCCCGACCGCGAGGGCCTGCGTGACACCCCGGCCCGCGTCGCCCGGGCGTACGCCGAGCTGACCGCCGGTCTGCGGATGACCCCGCAGGAGGTGCTGACCACCACCTTCGACCTCGGTCACGACGAGATGGTGCTGGTCCGAGACATCGAGCTGTGGTCGATGTGCGAGCACCACCTGGTCCCCTTCACCGGCGTCGCGCACGTGGGCTACATCCCCGCGACCTCCGGCAAGATCACCGGCCTGTCCAAGCTGGCCCGCCTGGTCGACGTCTACGCCAAGCGTCCCCAGGTCCAGGAGCGGCTCACCACCCAGGTCGCCGACGCCCTCATGGACATCCTCGAGGCCCGCGGCGTCATCGTCGTGATCGAGGCCGAGCACCTGTGCATGACCATGCGTGGGGTGAAGAAGGGTGGGGCGAGCACCATCACGTCGGCGGTGCGCGGCATCATGCACAACCACCCCACGCGCAGCGAGGCCATGGCGCTCATCCACGGCACCCGCGGCGCCCGCTGAGCCGATCCCGGCCCGGCGCCACCGACCGGTCCGCCCGAGGAGGTCCGAGCAGCCGATGCCCCGACCGCTGGTGATGGGCGTGGTCAACGTGACCCCCGACTCCTTCTCCGACGGCGGCCGGTACGTCGAGCCGCGGGCCGCCGTGGCCCACGGCCTGGCGCTGCTGGAGCGGGGTGCCGATCTGCTCGACGTGGGCGGTGAGTCGACCCGGCCGGGGGCCACACGGCCGCTGGTCGCCGAGGAGCTCGCCCGGGTCGTCCCGGTGATCACCGAGCTGGCGGCCGCCGGTGCGACGGTCTCGGTCGACACCATGCGCGCCGAGGTGGCCGCGGCCGCCCTCGAGGCGGGCGCGAGCATCGTCAACGACGTCTCCGGCGGGCTCGCCGACCCCGACATGCTGCCCCTCGTGGCCACCAGCGGGGCGACGTACGTCGCGATGCACTGGCGCGCGCACGCCGACCGGATGAGCGCGCACACCGACTACACCGCCCACGGCGGCGTCGTCCCCGGGGTGCTGGCCGAGCTCGGGCAGCGGGTCGAGGCCGCGCTCGCCGCCGGCATCGCCGCCGACCGGCTCGTGCTCGACCCGGGCCTGGGCTTCGCCAAGACCGCCGAGCAGAGCTGGGAGCTGCTGCGCGGGCTCGCCGAGCTCGACTCCCTGGGGCACCGGCTGCTCGTGGGCGCGAGCCGCAAGTCCTTCCTGGGTCGGCTGCTCGCCGACGCCGCGGGCGAGCCCCGGCCCGTCGACGGCCGCGAGGCCGCCCACCTGGCCGTGGTGCTGCACTGCGCACGGGCCGGGGTGTGGGGGGTGAGGGTCCACGACGTAGGTTCTGCGTGCGACGCGCTCTCCGCTTGGGAGGCGCTGGAGGAAGGAGGGCCGCGTGGCTGACGAGCTGTCCGTGACCGGCATCGAGTGCTGGGGCCACCACGGGGTCTTCGAGCACGAGCGGCGCGAGGGCCAGCCCTTCGTCATCGACCTCCTGCTCGGCCTCGACACCCGCCCGGCGGCCGCGTCCGACGACTTGCGCGACACCGTGGACTACGGGAGTCTCGTGGCCCAGGTGAAGGCCGCGGTCGAGCGCGACCCGGTCGACCTGATCGAGACCCTCATCCACCGCATCTCGGAGGTGTGCCTGTTGGACACCCGAGTGGAGTGGGCGAGGGTGACGGTCCACAAGCCGAACGCCCCCATCGACGCGACGTTCTCGGACGTCACGCTCACGACGACCAGGACCCGCGAGGAGCTTTCGTGACCGAGGTGCCCAACCCGCACATCATCGACGCCGACACCCTGACCGGCGAGATGCGCCCGATCCGGCGCGCGGTGCTGGCGATCGGCTCCAACCTCGGCGAGCGGCTGGCCACCCTGCAGGGTGCGGTCAACGCGATCGCCGACACCCCGGACGTCTGGGTCACCGGCGTCTCCCCGGTCTACGAGACCGAGCCGGTCGAGAGTCCCGAGGGCTCCCAGCCCTTCCTCAACGCCGTCGTGCTCATCGACACCACGCTGGCCGCGACCCGCCTGCTCGACCGCGCCCTGGCCATCGAGGACGCCTTCGACCGTGAGCGTGGCGAGGTCCGCAACGCCCCGCGCACCCTCGACGTCGACCTGATCGTCGTCGGCGACCGCCGCAGCGCCACCGACGACCTGCAGCTCCCGCACCCGCGGGCCGCCGAGCGGGCCTTCGTGCTCAAGCCGTGGTTCGACCTCGAGCCCGACGCCGCCATCCCCGACCGCGGTCCGATCGCCGACCTGCTCGCCGCGGTGGGTCTCGACGGCGTCACCCTGCGCGACGACCTGGCCCTCGAGCTGGAGTGACCGAGCCGCCCCGGGAGGGCCCGACCGGCACGATCCGGCCGGTCTCCCCGGTCGTGCTCGTGCTGCTCGCCCTCGGCGGGCTGGTGCTCGGGTGGCTGCTGCGACCGGTCTCGGTCGAGCTGCGCGGGGTCGCCCCCGTCGTCACCTGGCCGCAGCCGACGCTGCTCGCGTTCGTCGCGGTGGCGCTGGGACGGTTCGCCTGGGACACCCGCCGCACCCTCAAGCGCCGGCCCGACCTCCTCGAGCCGCACCGGGCAGTCAACCGGCTCGCGTTCGGCCGGGCGGCGTCGTACGTCGGCAGCGTGGCGGGTGGCGGGTACGCCGGCTACGCCCTGGCCTGGCTCGGCTCGCGCGGCCCGCTGGCCGGTGATCGGGTGCTCTGGTCGGGGCTGGCGGCCCTCGCGGCGGTGGCGGTGGTCGCGTGCGGGGTGCTGCTCGAGCGTGCGTGTCGCGTCCGGCTGGACGACTCCTCGTCCTAACCTGGGCGGCATGACTTCCCCAGCGGCCACTCCCGTCACACAGGTCACGTCGGCCGCGGCCGCACGACGGCGCCAGCGCTCGACCCGGCTCACCGTCGCCACCCTCTTGCTGCTCCTCTCCGCAGCCCTCGTCACCGGCACCGTCGCGTCCGGCTCGTGGCTGCTGCTGGTGCTCGCCGCGGCCGGCGCCGTCGTGCTGGGCGCCGCCGCCACGCGCATCACCCACGCCGAGCTCGTGCAGTCGCGCCGCGACGCCGCCCGCGACCGGGCCGCGCAGGCCCAGGCCTACCGCGTGCTCGCCGAGGAGCGCTCCGCCGAGCACACCGCTCGCGTCGAGGACCTCCGCAGCCGGATCGCCGAGCGCGAGCAGGCCCTGACCGAGCTGGGCACCGTCCTGTCCGCCACGCAGCGCCAGGCCGCCGACGCCGCCCGCGACCTGGCCACCGAGCGCCGCCGCACCGACCGCCTCGAGGAGGACCTCCTCGTCGCCACCCGCGCCCTCGACGCCGCCTCCGAGCAGACCACCGACGCGATCATGCGCGTGGCCGAGCTCGAGCAGGAGGTCGACGTCCTGCGCGCCGAGCTCGACACGGTCACCGCCGCCTGGCACGCCGCCGAGGGGCGTCGCAAGCACGCCTGAGCCCGGGGCGGGTCGGGGCTACTCCGAATCATTTCTGATGCTCAGCTCGCGTGGAGCATCAGAAATGATTCGGACTTTCCGCGCGCGGACGGCGCTGCTCGACCGACAGCGGCGCAGCCCGCACCGGCCGCCCGGGTGAGACGGGTTCCGGCACAATGAGGCCGCGTGATCCCCGAGGAGAGCCGCTTCGAGTCCGATCCCGAGGAGCTGGTGGGGGACCCGCCGCTCCCTGACGGCTGGGAGATCGGTACGCCGGACGCGACCGACCGGTTCGAGGTCGCCCGTCTCACGCACCTGCTGCGGGCCCACGAGCGCCACGGGCGCGGCTGGGCCGGGGCCAGCGTCGACGACGTGCTGGTCGAGGTGTCCGAGCACGGGCTGCGCACGCGCGAGAACGTCGTGGTGCGCGACCCCGAGGGCCAGATCCAGGCCTGGGGGAGCGTCCACGACCGCGCCGGCGGGCGGATGCTCTACGTCCACATCGTCTCCCGCGAGCTGGCGCACCCGATCGCGCGCAAGTGCTCCGAGGTGCTCATCGAGTGGGCGCGCGGCCAGGCCCGTGCCGTCGGTGCCGCCCGCGGCCTGGAGACCCAGCAGATCGACACCGGTGCCTTCGAGGGCGACGACCGGCAGTACGCCTGGCTCATCAGCGCCGGCTTCCGCAAGGTCCGCACCTGGTGGCAGATGACCCGCCCGGTGGAGCCGCACGAGGTCGAGCTGGTGCCCGACCCCGACGAGTGGGAGGCGCGCGGCGCCCGGTTCCGGCTGGTCGACCGAGAAGGGCAGGGGCTCCCCGACGAGGAGGACCTGCGCGCGGTGCACGACGTCCTCGAGGCCGCCTTCACCGACCACTTCAACTCCTTCGAGGAGTCCTACGCCGAGTTCCTGCACCGGCTGCGCGAGGACCCCGGCCACCGCTGGAACCACTGGTGGCTGGCCGAGCTCGTCGACGACGTCCCCGAGGAGCTGGACGCGCCCGCCGGCCGCCACCCCGCGGTGGGGGCCCTGATCGGGACGGTCTCCCACAACGCGACGGGTCCGGACTCGTCGTACGTCTCCTACATCGGGGTCGTCGACGCCGCCCGCGGCCGCGGGGTCGCCAAGGGCCTGCTGCGCACCGTCATCGCCGACGCCGCCCGCCGCGGCCGGGTCGCGGTCGGGCTCGAGGTCGACGCTGACTCCTCCACCCACGCCCACCAGCTCTACGAGTCGATGGGTTGGCGCACGAAGTACGTCACGGAGTCCTGGCACCTGGACGTGGGGGTCACCGACTAGGTCACCCTCCACGGGCACGTCACGCGGTTTCGACACGCGGTCGCGGGTTCGCAGGCTCACCCGCGCGCTTGCTCAACCTTCGGCGTTGGCGCGTCGACCTCGTCCCTCGGTCGCCGCTGACGCCTCCAGCGCCCGCCGCAGGGCCCGGTGCACCCCGGCGGGCGTGAGGACCCCGACGAACCTCACGCCGTCGCGCACGCCGACCATCGCCCGGTCCTCGCGCAGCATCGCGGCCAGCGCCTGCTCGAGCGTGGAGTCCAGCGGGATCGCGGCGCCGAGCTGACCGCCGGTGACGCCCTCGAGCGGCTCGAGGTCCTCGACCCGCAGGGGTACGACGGAGAGCCGGCGCAGCCCGGACTCCGAGCCCACGAAGCCGGCGACCTGGTCGTCGGCCGGGCGGGCCAGCAGCTCCAGCGGGGTGCCGACCTGGGCCAGCCGCCCGCCCTCGGCGAAGACGGCGACCCGGTCGCCCATCGCCACGGCCTCGTCGATGTCGTGGGTGACCATGACGACGGTCTTGCCCAGCGAGCGCTGCAGCGCACGGAACTCCTCCTGCAGCCGCACCCGCACCACCGGGTCGACCGCACCGAACGGCTCGTCCATCAGCAGCACGGGCGGGTCGGCCGCGAGCGCGCGGGCCACGCCGACGCGCTGGCGCTGGCCGCCGGAGAGCTGGTGGGGGTAGCGCGAGCCGTGCGCGGCGGGGTCGAGCCCGACCAGGGCCAGCAGCTCCTCGGCCCGGGACCGGGCCGTGCCGCGGGACGTGCCGACCATGAGCGGCACGGTCATGACGTTGTCGACGACCTTCTGGTGCGGGAAGAGCCCGACCTGCTGGATGACGTAGCCGATGCCGCGGCGCAGCTCGACCGGGTCGACCCCGGTGACGTCGCGGCCGTCGATCTCGATCGAGCCGGTGGTGGGCTCGATCAGCCGGTTGACCATCTTCAGCGTCGTCGACTTGCCGCAGCCCGACGGCCCCACGAGCACGACCGTCTCCCCGCGACCGACCTCGAGGTCGAGGTCGTGCACGGCGACGGTGCCGTCGTCGTACCTCTTCGAGACCCCGGACAGGCGGATCATCGGGTCGGCGGAGCGGTGCGCGACAGGCCCGGGCGCGTCGCGCCCCACCCGGGCAGCGGCGTCGGAGCCGGTAGCGTCCATGCGCGTGACCATACTCGCGGCGACCCTCGCCCCCCGGGCGGCGAGCGGGCTCCTCGGCGGGCGGGTCGGCGAGCGGGTGGGCGAGCAGGCGCCGGCCGTCGACGCGGGCGCGGAGCCCCGCTGCTACAGCCGCCTGGTCAACGAGTGGTTCTGCTGGGACTACGTCCGCGACTACCGGCCCGAGATCCTCGACGCCACCGTCCAGCACCTGCTCATCACGCTCGCCGCGGTGCTGCTCGGCCTGGTCATCGCCTTCCCGCTGGCGCTGCTCGCGCGTCGCTACCCCCGCCTCGAGAGCACGATCCTCGGCGTCAGCACCGGGCTCTACACCGTGCCCTCGATCGCGCTCTTCCCGCTGCTGGTGCCGTTCACCGGCCTCAGCGCCACGACCGTCGTCATCGGGCTGGCGCTCTACGCCTTGACGATCCTGGTGCGCGCGCTGCTCGAGGGCCTGCGCGCGGTCCCGGAGGACGTGCGCGAGGCCGCGCGCGGCCTGGGGTACGGCGCCGGGCGGCTGCTCCTGCGGGTCGAGCTGCCCCTCGCCGTACCCGTCCTCGTCGCCGGGCTGCGCGTGGCCACCGTCTCGACCGTGGCGCTCACGACCGTGGGCAGCCTGGTCTCCTACGGCGGGCTGGGGAACCTCATCCGCGACGGGGTCCAGGGCAACTTCCGCGCCGAGCTGATGACCGCCGCGGTGCTCTGCGTCGCACTGGCGGTGCTCCTCGACGTGCTGCTGGTGCTGGTGCAGCGGGCCGCGACACCGTGGACCCGCGGGCGGCAGGGGCAGGGGGCGAGCGCATGAGGGTCCTCCAGGACGCGTGGCGCTACCTCACCGACGCGAGCAGCTGGACCGGTGACGGCGGGATGCTCGCGCTGCTCGCCGAGCAGCTGCTCCTCACCGCGGGGGCGCTGGGGATCGCGCTGCTCGTCGGCCTGCCGCTGGCGCTGTGGCTGGGGCACGTCGGCCGCGGCGGCTTCCTCGCCATCAACATCACCAACGTCGGGCGCGCCGTCCCGACGTTCGCGCTGCTGGCGCTGCTGGTCACCGCCGACCCGTGGGGCTGGACCGGCGACCTCTTCCCGGGCACCGCCACCCTCGGGCCCTTCGGCCGCGGCGGTGCGGCGACCCTGGTGGCGCTGACGCTCTTCGCGCTGCCGCCGATCATCACCAACGCCTACACCGCCGTGCGCGAGGTGCCCGGCGAGGTGCGCGAGGCCGCGCTGGGGATGGGGATGAGCGGCTGGCAGGTGTTCCGCCGCGCGGAGTGGCCGCTGGCCCTGCCGCTGGTTGCCTCCGGCGTACGCCTGGCGCTGGTGCAGGTCTGGGCGACCGCCACGATCGCAGCGCTGGTCGCCGGGCCCGGCCTGGGCCGGGTCATCACCGACGGCTTCTTCCGCACGCAGTACGGCAAGGGCATCGCCGGCGCGCTCGTCGTCGCGGCCGTCGCGCTCGTGCTCGAGCTGCTCGCCGCGGGGGTGCAGCGCGCCGTCACCCCACCCGGCGCGGCGGGGAACGCAGGCGCCGCCTCACCCGGACGGTCCCGGCGCACGTCCCCGGACGCCCCTACGGTTGGCCCATGACGCTCCGACGCTCCCTGCACCGACGCCTAGCCCCGCTCCTCGCGGTCGGCACCGTCCTCCTCATGACCGCCACCGCCTGCGCCGGCGACGACCTCGCCGAGGACACCGGCTCCGACGACACCACCCCGTCCGCCTCCGGTGGCGGCCCGGTCACCATCGCCAGCCAGTCCTTCCCGGAGGCCGCGCTGGTCACCTCGATGTACGAGCAGCTGCTCGCCGACGCCGGCTACGAGCCGACCGTCAACCTCGTCGACGCCCGCGACGCCTACATGGCCGACTTCCCCGGGTCGGTGGACGTGGTGCCGGAGTACGTCGGCGGCATCGTCAACTTCCTCAACAGCCGCGCCAACGGCGACGACGCCGAGCCGTTCGTCGCCGGCGACGGCCAGGAGCTCGCCGACCAGGGGGCCGACCTGCTCGACGAGGCGGGCATCACCCTGCTCGAGCTCTCCGAGGCCACCGACACCAACGCCTTCTTCGTCACCCAGGAGCGCGCCGAGGAGGAGGGCTGGACCGCCCTGTCCGACCTCGAGGGCGAGTCCGTCGTCCTTGCCGCGGCCCCCGACTGCGAGGGTCGTCTCGACTGCGAGGGCGGCCTCACCGACGAGTACGGCATCGACATCACCGAGATCCTGCCGCTGGGCTACGCCTCCGACCAGACCTACCAGTCGGTCATCGACGGCGAGTCCGACCTGGGCCTGACCGCCACCACCGACGGCACCCTGGACTCCCTCGGCCTGGTCGTCCTCGAGGACGACCGCGAGATCCAGCCCGCGCAGAACCTCGTCCCCGCCGTCGCCACCGACTTCCTCGAGGAGAACCCCGACGTCGCCGACATCCTCGAGCCGCTCATGGCCGCGCTGACCACCGAGAAGCTCACCGAGCTCAACGGCCGGATCACCGTCGACCGTGAGCAGACCGAGGACGTGGCCCGGGACTTCCTGGAGTCCGAGGGCCTCATCTGAGGCGCTTCCGGGTTTGTCGGCGACCCGACAAACCCGGAAGTACGACGACGAAGTTCTGTCGTGGCGCTTCCGGGTTCTGACGTCAGCCGACGAACCCGGGCGCCCGGGTTTGTCGGCTACCCGACAAATCTCCCGATGAGTGGCCCCTGACGCGCCGGGAGCGCCCCTCGGCGCCGGCCGTCCGGGCGCTCACCCCAGCCCTACTCGCCCGGCCGCACCACCAGCGCCGACCGAGCGATCGTGGCGACGTGGAGGAACGGCACGTCCAGCAGCACAGTGTCCCCGTCGGGCCCCCCCGCCCGCCGCCGGCCGATCGGGCCCTCGCCCAGCCGCGTCATCAGCAGCGCGGCCTCCTCGCGCCGCCCCTGCTCCACCAGCCACCCGCAGAGCCGGTGCACCGGCGGCAGGATCGAGAGGGTCAGCGAGCGGTCCCCGCCCCAGATGGAGAGCACCCCGTCGCGGAGGAGTGCCCACCACTCGTCGCTGCAGCCGGGGATCTCGGTGAAGTAGCGGTGCATGTCGCCGGCGAGCACCTTCTCCCGCAGCACCCGGGTCACCTTGGCGTCGCCGTAGTCCTCGACCGAGGCCAGGGTCATCTGCTTGGTGCGCCACCGGTCGCGCAGGTCCTCGATCGAGGAGCGCTGCTGGGTGATCGAGGAACCGTCGGCGCGGATCCGCCAGTGGTAGACGATGTCCGGCACCACCCCGAAGCGCCGCGCCGCCAGGAACGCCCGGGTCGTCGTCGGCTGGTCCTCGTAGCGCACGCCCTCGGGCCACGACAGCCCCGCGCGGTCCCAGAACTCCCGCGTGAACAGCTTGTTCCACGCGAAGACGTCACCCAGGATCTCGGGGTGCTGGTCGATGAAGGCCATCCGTCGCGGGTGCAGCCGCCGCATCCAGCGCGGCTCGTCGAGGAGGTCCCCCTCGTGCGGGAACCACCGCGCGATCGAGCCGGTCACCAGGTCGCAGCCGCCGCGCCGCATCTGCTTGTGCAGCACCTCGTACGCCGTCGGCGGCACGACGTCGTCACTGTCCGCGAAGGCCAGCAGCGCCCCGCGTGCGGCTGCGACGCCGGCGTTGCGCGCCGCGCCGAGCCCGTGGTTGCTGGTGTGGAGCACCCGCACGACGTCGGGGTGGGCGGCGGCGTACGCGTCGGCGACCCGGCCGGTGGAGTCGGTCGACCCGTCGTCGACGACCACCACCTCGAGCGGCGCGTAGGTCTGTGCCAGCAGGCTGTCGAGGCACTCCGCGAGGTAGTCCTCGACGTCGTACGCCGGCACCACGACCGACAGCAGCGGCCGCTCGCGGCGCCAGGAGACCATGGTGCGAACGCTAGCGCCGAGCCCGTCGATGCCAGGCGAGGCCTGCGCGGCGATAGAGTCCCCTCCCGTGAGTGCCCAGCCCGACGCCTTCACCGTGCCCGCCGACCCCGACCCGATGTCGTACGACCGCAAGGTCCTCTTCGTCGCCGGAGCCGGTCGTTCCGGCACGAGCACGATGGCGGGGCTGATGAAGATCATGGGCCTGCACGTGCCGCAGCCCGAGGTCGAGCCCGACGAGACCAACCCCAAGGGCTTCGCCGAGCCCGCGTGGGTCGTCGAGCACCACTCGCGACTGCTGCGCGAGGCGGTCGTGCAGGTCAGCGACTCCCGCCCCGACGCGTGGTTCGAGACCGGCCGGGTCGCCACCCGCGAGCCCGAGCGGATCAAGACCGCCGAGTGGCTGGAGGGGCACTTCGCGGTCAACCCCGAGCTGGTCGTGAAGGACCCGCGGCTCTCCTGGTTCCTCAGCCTGTGGCGGGTCGCGGCGATCCGCTGCGGCGCCACCCCCGTGTTCGCGACGATGCTGCGCCCGCCGAGCGAGGTCGTCGGCTCCAAGCAGAAGTACTACGCCAACCGGCTCGGCTCCGCGCACCTCGCGGCCTCCTGGCTCAACATGCTGCTGCACACCGAGCGCGCCACCCGCGAGTCGGTCGCCGACGGCGGGCGCGTGTTCATCCGGTACGCCGACCTGCTCGACGACTGGACCAAGGCCGTGATGTACACCGGCGAGCAGCTGGGCCTCCAGCACATCCTGCACGCCAAGTCCGAGCGGATCCGCGACGCGCACCGCTTCGTCGACCCCGGCCTGCGCCGCGTCTCCGGCACCCTCGACGACCTCGGGCTGCCGAAGCGGCTGCACGAGCTGGTCGCCGAGACCTGGAACGAGCTCAACAAGCTCGCCGACCACGACGGCGACACCCCGGCCGTGCACGAGGCGCTCGACCAGCTCCGCGAGGGCTACGTCGAGCTCTACGAGGAGTCCGAGGCGATCTCGCGCTCCTCGGTCGTGGCCGCCGAGCAGAAGACGCGTCGTGGCCGCGACAAGGGCGACGGCCCCGCGGGCGAGCCCGGTCCCAAGGACGCCGCGGACCCGGCGTACGTCGCCGACAGGATCCCGCACGGCCTGCGCGCCGCCATCCCACCGGGGGTCCGTCGCGGCCTGCGCAAGGCCGTCGGCCGCGAGCGCTGAGCACCGGCTGACGACGTGAACGCGATCCGCAACCCCGAGGGCCTCACCAACCTCGAGGGCCACACCGAGTTCGACATCACCTGGCCGTGGAACCGCCCCGGCGGCCTGCGCGCCGGGGCGACCGCGGTGCTGCGGGTCAAGGACGAGGCGCCCTCGCTGCCGTTCGTCCTGCCGCCGCTGCTGCGCGCGACCGACCACGTCGTCGTGGTCGACAACGGCTCGACCGACGGCACGCCGGAGGTCACGGCGGAGGCCGCGGCGAAGGCGGGGCTGGCGCACAAGCTGACCCAGCTCTCCTACCCCTTCGAGGTCGCCCGTGCCGGCGCCGAGCACCTCGACCAGCACGAGCTGTCGGTGCACTCGCTCTCGTACTTCTACAACTGGTGCTTCGCGCAGGTGCAGACCCGCTACTCGTGGAAGTGGGACGGCGACATGGTCCTCACCACCGAGGGCGAGATCTCGATGGCGGACCTGACCTGGCAGGTCGGCGGCGTGCAGTCGATCATCCGGGTCCCGCGGCACGGTCTCTACCTCGACTCCGACTCCCACGGCTACCTCGACCTCGGGCTGCGCAACGCCGAGGAGTGGGGCTACCCGGTCGGCCCGGACTTCGTGTTCACCAAGGCCTTCGAGTGGGAGATCCGCTCCACCCCCGAGGGCTGCCGCTCGATCGGCCTGCCGCAGGGCCTGTGCGTGGAGCTGAAGTACCTCCACGGCGACGAGTTCGCGCACTGGACCGACCCGGAGTCCTTCGCGACCTCCTGGCGCAACCGCCGCAAGCGCCGCGAGTGGGCGGTCTTCCACGCCCTCAAGGAGGGCACGGTGCCCCCAGGCGTCCACGAGATCACCGCCCCCGAGGGCGTGCACATCGTGGACCACGTCACCCGGACCTGGCTGCCCCGCGCCCCCCGCCCCCTCGAGGTGGGCTGAGAGAGCCTGCACCGACCCTTCTTCCGACGAGCCGGCTCGGCGACACAGGGTCGACCCACGCCACCCCGAGCCGTGTCGGACAGGTCACACCAAAGGACCGGTGACGGGCGCGGCCGCCTGTGCGTACCGTTGACGCTGCAGGACAGCCACACACACCAGACGAGCACGACGTCCGGTACCCACCCCGGCCCGGGACCCCCGGGTGGTCGGAGGGACTGGAACGAAAGGTTCAGACCATGCCTCACCCCGCACTGCGGGTGGGCGTCGTCGGCGCGGGTCGCGTCGGGGCCGTCCTCGCCGCCCGGCTGCGCGCCGCCGGCCACCACGTCGTGGCTGCCGCCGGCGACTCTGACGCCACGCTGGAGCGGATCGCGACCCTGCTGCCCGGGGTCCCCAACGCCAAGCCCACGGCCGTCGCACGCGAGTGCGACGTCCTGCTCCTGACCGTCCCCGACGACATGCTGGCCAACGTCGTCACGACGCTGGCCCACGCCGGTGCCCTCCACGCGGGGCAGCACGTCGTGCACACCTCCGGCCGCCACGGCCTGGCCGTCCTCGAGCCGGCCGCCGCGGTCGGGGCCCGCACCGCCGCGGTGCACCCGGCGATGACCTTCTCCGGCACCGCCGTCGACCTCGACCGGCTCTCCGGCTGCGTCTTCGGCCTGACCGCGCCCGAGGCCGAGCGGCCCTTCGCCGAGGCGCTGGTCGCCGACCTCGGCGGCCGCCCCATGTGGGTGCCCGAGGAGATGCGCACGCTCTACCACGCGGGCCTGGCCCATGGCGCCAACCACCTCGTCACGCTGGTGACCGAGGCGATGGAGATCCTGACCGCCGCGGGGGCCACCGACCCAGCCGGCACGCTGCGCCCGCTGCTGACCGCCGCCCTCGACAACGCCCTCGACCGGGGCGACGCGGCCCTCACCGGCCCGATCGTGCGCGGCGACGCCGGCACGGTGGCCGCGCACCTCGAGGACCTGCGGACCACCGCGCCGCAGACGCTGGCGTCGTACGTCGCCCTGGCGCGGGCCACGCTCGGCCGCGCGGTCACCGACGGGCGGCTGCTGCCGATCCGGGCACTAAAGATCAAGGAGCTGCTCGACGACGCCGAGGCGACCGCCCGCGCCGCCGGGTGGACCGCCGGACGGGTCGGGCACACCGACCCGGCCGACCGCCGGCTGCGGGGGAGCCGGTGACCGGCCCGGCCGTCGTCACCACCCGCACCGAGCTCGCCGCCCTGCTGGAGCCGCACCGCCGCGCGGGCTCGCGGACCGGGTTCGTGCCGACCATGGGCGCCCTGCACGAGGGCCACGCCTCGCTGCTGCGCGAGGCCCGCGAGCGGGTGGCGGGCGGCCCGGTCGTGGCGAGCGTCTTCGTCAACCCGACGCAGTTCGGGGAGGGCGAGGACCTCGACCGCTACCCCCGCACCCTCGAGGCCGACCTGGAGGTCTGCGCGCGGGAGGGCGTCGCGGTCGTCTTCGCCCCCGAGGTCGCCGAGATGTACCCCCACGGCGTGGGGGCCGACGACGGCGTCATGGTCCGCCCCGGCCCGCTGGCCAACGTGCTGGAGGGCCGCACCCGCAGGGGGCACTACCGCGGCGTCCTGACCGTCGTCGCCAAGCTCTTCGGCCTGGTCCGCCCCGACGTGGCGGTCTTCGGCCAGAAGGACTACCAGCAGCTCGTCATGATCCGCCGGATGGTCGAGGACCTCTGCCTCGGCGTCGAGGTGGTCGGCGCCGAGACCGTCCGCGAGCCCGACGGCCTGGCGCTCTCGAGCCGCAACGTGCACCTCGACGCCGACCAGCGCCGCCAGGCCACCGCCCTCTCCCGCACCCTGTACGCCGCCGTCGAGTCCGCCCCCTACGGACCCGGTCCCGCGCTGGACGCGGCGCGGGCGGTGCTGCGCGAGTCCGACGGGGTCGACCTGGACTACCTCGAGATCACTACCCCCGACCTCGGCCCGCTCCCCGAGGACCCGCCGCCGGGCTACGAGGCCCGGATCCTGATCGCCGCCCGGGTCGGCTCCACCCGCCTCATCGACAACCTCCCCCTGATCCTCGGCGCCCCCCGCGCCTGAGGAACGACACCGAAGGGCAGTCCCATGCTGCGCACCATGATGAAGAGCAAGATCCACCGCGCGACCGTCACGCAGGCCGACCTGCACTACGTCGGCTCCGTGACCGTCGACGAGGACCTCCTCGACGCCGCCGACCTGCTGCCCGGCGAGCTGGTGCACATCGTCGACATCGACAACGGCGCCCGCCTGGAGACCTACACGATCGCCGGCGAGCGCGGCTCGGGCGTGATCGGCATCAACGGCGCGGCCGCCCGTCTGGTCCACCCCGGCGACCTGGTGATCCTCATCGGGTACGCGCAGATGACCACCGAGGAGGCCAAGGAGCTCAAGCCCCACGTGGTCTTCGTCGACGCCGACAACAAGATCATGGCGACCGGCTTCGACCCGGCCGAGACCTTCGGCGGCACCGACCTGGTCCGCGGCGACACGGTGTCCTCGAGCACGGGCGCGGGTCGCTGACACCCGCCCGGCGACGTACCCCTCTCCGCACCCAGCGCTAGCCTGACCCGATGCCGCTGCCCACGCCTCGGTCCGCCGAGGTGATCGACGCCCCCGTGACCCTGCACGCGGGACACCGCCTCCCCGGCCGCCTGGCCGCGCCCGACCCGGGGTGGACCGTCACCGCCGACGTCGTCGTCATCGGCTCCGGCATCGCCGGGCTCACCGCGGCGCTGCGGCTGAAGGAGGAGCTCGGACCCGAGGGGGGCAAGGTCCTCGTCGTCACCAAGGACCGGCTCGCCGCCGGCTCCACCCGCTGGGCGCAGGGCGGCATCGCCGCCGCGCTCGGCCCGGGGGACACCCCCGAGGAGCACGAGCTCGACACCCTCGTCGCGGGCGCCGGCGCCTGCGACGCCGCAGCCGTGCGTGCGCTGGTCACCGAGGGCCCGGCGGCCGTGCACGAGCTGATCGCGCTGGGCGCGCAGTTCGACCGAGACCCGGCCGGCGAGCTCAGCCTGACCCGCGAGGGCGGCCACCACCGCGACCGGATCGCCCACGCCGGCGGTGACGCCACCGGCGCCGAGATCCAGCGGGCGCTGATCGAGGCGGTCGGCCGGGCGCCGGAGATCGAGATCATCAAGCGCGCCCTGGCCGTCGACCTGGTGCTGTCCGCCGACGGCGGCGTCGCCGGCGTGACCCTGCACGTCATGGGCGAGGGCCAGCGCGACGGCGTGGGCATGGTCCGCTGCCGGGCGGTCGTCCTGGCCAGCGGCGGCCTGGGCCAGGTCTTCTCCCAGACCACCAACCCGGTCGTCTCCACCGGTGACGGCATGGCCCTGGCGCTGCGTGCCGGCGCGACTCTGCGCGACCTGGAGTTCGTCCAGTTCCACCCCACCGTCATGTGGCTGGGTGCCGACTCGGTGGGCCAGCAGCCGCTGATCTCCGAGGCGGTCCGCGGCGAGGGTGCCTTCCTGGTCGACGACGCGGGCACCCGCTTCATGCAGGGCCAGCACGAGCTCGCCGACCTCGCGCCGCGCGACGTGGTCGCCAAGGCGATCATGCGGCGGATGATGGAGACCGGCCGCCCGCACATGTGGCTCGACGCCCGGCACTTCGGCGAGGAGAAGTGGCAGCGCCGCTTCCCCACGATCCTGGCCACCTGCCGCTCCCACGGCGTCGACCCGGTCACCGACCTGATCCCGGTCGCGCCCGCCTGCCACTACGCCTCCGGCGGCGTCCTCACCGACCTGTGGGGCCGCACCGACGTCGCGGGCCTCTACGCCACCGGCGAGGTCGCCTGCTCCGGGGTGCACGGCGCCAACCGGCTGGCCTCCAACTCCCTGCTCGAGGGTCTGGTCTTCTCCCGTCGCATCGCCGCGGTCCTGCCCGGCGAGCTGCGCCCCTGGTCCGAGCCGGCGTACGACGACAGGCCGGTCGGCCTGGTGCCCGGCTCGATCCGGCGCGAGCTGCAGGACGTGATGTCCACGCGGGTCGGTGTGCTGCGCCACGCGGCCGGTCTCGACGAGGCCGCCGAGCGGCTCGAGCGGCTCGCCGGGACGTCCACGGACACCGTCGACCTGGACGCCTGGGAGACCACCAACCTGCTGACCCTCGCCTCGGCGCTCGCCGACGCCGCGGCGCTGCGCGAGGAGACCCGCGGGTCGCACTGGCGCGAGGACTTCCCCGAGCGCGACGACGCGGCCTGGTCCGGCCACCTCGACACCACCATGCGCGAGGGGACGACCGGTTGCACGTTCGTGCCCGCAGCCCCCAGCGACGGGCCCACCGGCAGCCCGGCGACCGACCTCCCGGAGGCAACCTCGTGATCGCCCGCCTCTCCTTCGCCGCCCTCCCGCGCCCGCTGGTCGACGAGCTGGCCGAGGCCGGCCTGGACGCCCGTGCCGTCTACGAGCACGTGGTCGCCGCCTTCGAGGAGGACCTGCCGGACGGTGCGGTCGACGTGACGAGCGCGGCCATGCCGCCGATGGGCACGGCGGTCGCCGACGTCGCGGCCCGCGAGGCCGGGGTCGTCTCGGGCCTGGTCGTCGCCGAGGTCGCCTTCCGCTACGCCCTGGGCGAGCAGCTGGTCGTCGAGCACCGTGTGCCCGACGGCACCCGGGTCGCGCCCGGGGACGTCGTGATGACCGTGTCCGGGCCGGTCGCCGGCGTACTGACCGGGGAGCGCACCGCGCTCAACTTCGCCTCCCACCTCTCCGGCGTCGCGACGGCCACCGCCGCGTGGGTCGACGCGCTGGCCGGCTCGCGCACCCGCGTCCTCGACACCCGCAAGACCCTCCCCGGCTGGCGCGCCCTGCAGAAGTACGCCGTGCGCTGCGGCGGCGGGGTCAACCACCGCTTCTCCCTCGCCGACCGCGCGATGGTCAAGGACAACCACGTCGTGGCCGCCGGGGGAGTGGTCGAGGCCTACGAGGCCGTCCGCGCCGCCAACCCCGACCTGCGGATCGAGGTCGAGGTGACCGACCTCGACCAGCTCCTCGCCGTCGTCGAGGCCGGCTGCACCGAGGTGCTGCTGGACAACATGACCGACGAGGAGATGACCCGCGCGGTCGGGCTCGTCGCCGGCCGGGCCACCCTCGAGGCCTCCGGCGGGATCACGCTGGAGCGGGCCCCCCGGATCGCTGCGACGGGCGTCGACTTCGTCTCCGTCGGCGCACTGACCCACTCGGTCACCGTCTTCGACCTCGGCCTGGACTTCCGCGAGCCCGAGCCCGCCCGGCCCGGGGCCTGAGCCGTGCCGCTCCTCGTCGCCGACATCGGCAACAGCCACACGGTCCTGGGTCTGCTCGAGCCCGGCCCGGAGGCTGCCGGTGGCCCCGCCCAGGGCACTGTCGCACAGGACTGGCGGATCGCCACCGACGAGCGGCGCACGGCCGACGAGTGGGCCGTCCTCCTGCGCGGGCTGCTCGGCCGGGCGCGCGAGGACCTCGACGGCATCGCCGTCTGCTCCACGGTGCCCGCGGTGCTGCACGAGTGGCGCGACATGCTCACCGGCCACTTCCCCGACGTCCCGCACGTGGTGGTCGAGCCCGGGGTGCGCACCGGCATCCCGATCCTGGTCGACAACCCCCGCGAGGTGGGCTCGGACCGGATCCTCAACGCCCTGGCCGTCGCCACCTTCTTCTCCGGCCCGGCCGTGGTCGTCGACTTCGGCGGCACCGCGACGACCTTCGACGTGGTGAGCGCGAAGGGGGAGTACGTCGGCGGGGCGATCGCCCCCGGCCTCGAGATCTCCCTGGAGGCGCTCGGGCGTCGCGGTGCGCAGCTGCGCAAGGTCGAGCTCGCCCGCCCCCGCACGGTCGTCGCCCGCAACACCGTCGAGGCGCTGCAGTCGGGGATGGTCTTCGGCACCGCCGCCCAGGTCGAGGGGCTCGTCGCCCGGATGGTCGCCGAGCTCGACGTGCCGGCCTCCGACGTACGCGTCATCTCCACCGGCTACCTCGCCCCCCTCGTCGTCGGCGAGTGCGGCTGCTTCACCGACCACGCGCCGTGGCTGACCCTGCAGGGTCTCGGGCTGGTCTTCGCGCGCAATGCGCGCCTTTCGTGACTCGTTATCGGTCGGCTATTACGTGCCGGTTCGCAAAACTTTTCCGAGAATGCGCCGATAAACGAGTTCCGAATGTGTCGAGCCCGATATCGCGTGGCATGCTGCAAAGGCGGCCCTATGTATTCCGCGGCCGCTGTCACCAGACGTCGCGCTGCGATAGCGCACACGGATTGCTGAAGGAAAAGGATTCCCATGGCACAGAAGGTCCAGATCATCCTCGAGGACGACCTCGACGGCGGCGAGGCCGACGAGACCGTCTCGTTCGCGCTCGACGGCACCTCCTACGAGATCGACCTCAACGAGGCCAACGCCACGAAGATGCGCGAGGCGCTGGCGCCGTACGTCGGCCACGCCCGCAAGGTCACCGGCTCGCGCGGCGGCGCCCGTCGCTCGGCCGCGAAGTCCTCCGCCGGCGGCTCGGGCCCCAGCCCCAAGGAGGTCCGGGAGTGGGCCCGGGAGAACGGCCACGACGTCCCCGACCGCGGCCGGATCCCCGCCGAGGTCCGCGAGGCGTACGACGCCGCCCACTGACCGCCGAGGCGTCACTTCTGAACCGCCGAGGCGTCAGCTCCGCACCGCCCGCGGGACCACCCGGTTCCGCGGGCGTCGTGCGTCCAGGGGGCCGGTTCCCTCTCGCGGGGGAGCAGGTCGGCTCCGGCGAGGGTGCCGCCACCGGCGCACGACGACCCAGACTGCTGCCATGACCTCCCTCTCGGGCACCCACGCCGCACCCCCGGCCCCGCAGCGGCCCTCCAGCCGGGTCTCGCCCCTGCGGCTGCCAGACCACCCGATCCGCGTCGGCTTCGCACTCGGCTTCGCGGTGCTGCTCCTGCTGTGGACCACCGGCATCGACCAGCTGCCGTTCCGCTCCACGGGCAGCACCGACTTCTACGTGCTCGGCGAGCGCCTGCTGAACCTGGTCGCGCTGTCCCTGGCCGCCGTCCCTCTGGTCGCGCTGAGGTGGTCGGTCGTCGCGGCCGGCCTCGGCCTGGCGCCGCTGCTGCTCTCCGTGGTCGCCGACACCACGGTGCCGATCACCGTCTACGTGTCACTGGTGCTGGCCGGGGCGATCGCCTGGCAGCGCTCCCGCTCGGGCGGGCTGCTCCTGGCCGGGCTCGGCGTCGCGGTCTGCGTCCCTGTCATGCTCGTGCCCTGGTCGGGCCTCGGGGTCTACGGGACGATCTCAGTGGACTGGACCTACGACTCCAGCGGCCACGTCGAGCTCGCCGCCTACGCGGTCGCGGCCGCCCTCGTCCTGGGCCTCGCCGAGGCGGCCCGCCGGACCGCGGAGCGCGCGACCGCGCTCGCCGTCCGCGAGGGCGCGGTGACCCGCGACGCCGCCGTGCTCGACGAGCGGGCGCGCCTGGCCCGCGACCTGCACGACGTGGTCGCCCACCACGTCAGCCTCATCGCCGTCCGCGCCGAGACCGCGCCGTACGCCGTCGAGGACCTCGGCGCCGGCGGCCGGCAGGTCCTGGCGGACATCGCCGAGGACGCCCGCCGTGCTCTCGACGAGCTACGCGGGGTGCTCGGGGTGCTGCGGCGCGCCAGTGACGACCCTGCCCTGGCGCCGCAGCCGACCGCCGCCGACATCCCTGCTTTGGTCGCGCGTGCCGCGGCCTCCGGCGAGCAGGTCCGCTGGACCCACGAGCCGGACGGTCTCGACACCATCCCGCCGCCCATCGGGTACGCCGGGTACCGCGTCGTCCAGGAGGCGCTCACCAATGCCCGCCGCCACGCTCCGGGGCGACCGGTCGAGGTGACCTGCCGCCCCGGCGGGCGCGGCATGTGGCTGCGGGTGGTCACCGACGTCGGGCGGCCGCTCGGCAGCCCGACACCGGGACGGGGGCTGACCGGCGCACGCGAGCGGGTCGAGGCGCTGGAGGGCCGGTTCGTCCCCGGGCCGGTCGCCGACTCCTTCGTCGTGGAGGCCGAGATCCCCGCGGGCGCACGTGGCTGAGTCCTCGATCCAGCCGGGTCCGCTCCGGGTGGTCGTCGCCGACGACCAGCCCGTCGTGCGGGCCGGGTTCGCCGCCGTGCTGGCGGCCGCCGTGGGCATCGAGGTCGTGGGCACGGCTGCCGACGGCGCCGAGCTGGTCGAGCTCGTCGCCCGGACGTCCCGGACGTCGCCGTGGTGGACGTGCGGATGCCGGTGCTCGACGGGATCGCCGCCACGGAGCAGGTCACCGCGGGCGGCGGCACCCGGGTGCTGGTGCTGACCACCTTCGACCTCGACGAGTACGTCTTCGCGGCCCTGAGCGCCGGCGCCAGCGGGTTCCTGCTCAAGGACGTCACGGCCGAGCGGCTCGTCGAGGCGGTGCGGATGGTGGCCGAGGGTTCGATGCTCCTCGGCCCCGGCGTCACCCGGCGGCTGGTCGCCGACTTCGCCGAGCTCCCCGCACGAGCCGGCGCCGCGGGGCCGACCGACCCGGCGACGTACGGGCTCACGCCGCGCGAGAGCGAGGTGCTCGGGCTGCTCGGTCGCGGCTGGTCCAACGCCGAGATCGCCGCCTCCCTCGTGCTGTCGACCGAGACGGTCAAGTCGCACGTGGCCGAGGTGCTGCGCAAGCTCTCCCTGCGCGACCGAGTCCAGGCCGTCGTCTGGGCGTACGAGCACGGGCTGGTCACGCCCGGGGAGGGCTGAGCCGGGTCGAGGTGTGCCTCGAGGTACGAGTCGAGGTGCGGGCACGCGCAGGTCCGCGTCACCAGGCCTCGACGCGCACCTCGACCCGCACCTCGACCCGCACCTCGACCCGTGCGGCACGCCCGCGGGTGACCTGCCCCCGCGCGCCTGTTCGCTCACAGCAGACGCCCTTTCGGGCCAACAGGGAACGCGTAGGCTGTCTGCGGGGTTGGAAGGAACGTCCCCCACCACGCGTGGGACCCCGAATCCTTGAGGAGCGATGCGCATGTTCGAGCGGTTCACCGACCGGGCCCGCCGGGTGGTCGTGCTGGCCCAGGAAGAGGCCCGCATGCTCTCCCACAACTACATCGGGACCGAGCACATCCTGCTCGGCCTGATCCACGAGGGCGAGGGCGTCGCCGCCAAGGCCCTGGAGAGCCTCGACATCAGCCTGGAGGCCGTCCGGGCCCAGGTGGAGGAGATCATCGGCCAGGGCCAGCAGGCGCCCAGCGGCCACATCCCCTTCACCCCGCGCGCCAAGAAGGTGCTCGAGCTGTCCCTGCGCGAGGCGCTGCAGCTCGGCCACTCCTACATCGGCACCGAGCACATCCTGCTCGGCCTGATCCGCGAGGGCGAGGGCGTCGCCGCCCAGGTGCTGCAGAAGCTCGGCGCCGACCTCAACCGGGTCCGCCAGCAGGTCATCCAGCTGCTCTCGGGCTTCCAGGGCAAGGAGTCCAGCCAGTCCGCGCAGGCCGCGACGACCGGCGGCGGCGAGTCCCCGAGCTCGAGCCTGGTGCTCGACCAGTTCGGCCGCAACCTCACCCAGGACGCCCGCGACGGCAAGCTCGACCCGATCATCGGTCGCGGCCAGCAGATCGAGCGCGTCATGCAGGTGCTGTCGCGGCGTACGAAGAACAACCCCGTCCTCATCGGCGAGCCCGGTGTCGGCAAGACCTCGATCGTGGAGGGCCTGGCCCAGGACATCGTCAAGGGCAACGTGCCGGAGACGCTGAAGGACAAGCAGATCTACACCCTCGACCTCGGCGCCCTGGTCGCCGGCTCCCGCTACCGCGGTGACTTCGAGGAGCGCTTGAAGAAGGTGCTGAAGGAGATCCGCACCCGCGGCGACATCGTGCTGTTCATCGACGAGATCCACACCCTCGTCGGTGCCGGTGCGGCCGAGGGCGCCATCGACGCCGCCAGCATCCTCAAGCCGATGCTCGCCCGCGGCGAGCTCCAGACGATCGGTGCGACGACCCTCGACGAGTACCGCAAGTACCTCGAGAAGGACGCCGCGCTCGAGCGCCGCTTCCAGCCGATCCAGGTCCCCGAGCCCTCGATCGCCGACACGATCGAGATGCTCAAGGGCATCCGCGACCGCTACGAGGCCCACCACCGCGTCACCATCACCGACGAGGCGCTGGTCTCGGCCGCGACCCTGGCCGACCGCTACATATCCGACCGGTTCCTGCCGGACAAGGCGATCGACCTGATCGACGAGGCGGGCTCGCGCCTGCGGATCCGTCGGATGACCGCGCCGGCCGACCTGCGCGAGTACGACGACAAGATCGACGAGGTCCGCCAGCGCAAGGAGGCCGCGATCGACGGTCAGGACTTCGAGGCCGCCGCGCGCCTGCGCGACGAGGAGAAGCAGCTCATCCTGAAGAAGGCCGAGCGCGAGAAGCAGTGGCGCTCCGGCGACATGGACGAGGTCGCGGAGGTCGACGAGGAGCTGATCGCCGAGGTGCTGGCGGTCGCGACCGGCATCCCGATCGTCAAGCTCTCCGAGGAGGAGTCGACCCGGCTGCTCAAGATGGAGGACGAGCTCCACAAGCGCGTCATCGGCCAGGACGAGGCCGTCAAGGCGCTCTCCCGCGCCATCCGGCGCACGCGTGCGGGCCTGAAGGATCCCAAGCGTCCCGGCGGCTCGTTCATCTTCGCCGGCCCGTCCGGTGTCGGTAAGACCTGGCTGTCCAAGACGCTCGCGGAATTCCTCTTCGGCGACGAGGACGCGCTGATCCAGCTCGACATGTCGGAGTTCAGCGAGAAGCACACCGTCTCGCGGCTCTTCGGCTCGCCCCCGGGCTACGTCGGCTACGAGGAGGGCGGCCAGCTCACCGAGAAGGTGCGCCGCAAGCCGTTCTCCGTGGTCCTCTTCGACGAGGTCGAGAAGGCCCACCCCGACATCTTCAACAGCCTGCTGCAGATCCTGGAGGAGGGTCGCCTGACCGACTCCCAGGGCCGGGTCGTCGACTTCAAGAACACCGTCATCATCATGACGACCAACCTCGGCACCCGCGACATCGCCAAGTCGGTCCACCTCGGCTTCAACCAGGGTGGCGACGCGGCCGGCTCCTACGAGCGGATGAAGGGCAAGGTCCAGGACGAGCTCAAGCAGCACTTCCGGCCCGAGTTCCTCAACCGTGTGGACGAGGTGATCGTGTTCCCGCCGCTGAGCAAGGAGCAGATCATCCACATGGTCGACAACATGATCGCCGCCGTGGAGCTGCGCCTGCGCGACCGCGACATGCAGCTCGAGCTCACGCAGTCCGCCAAGGACCTGCTGGCCGAGAAGGGCTTCGACCCCGTGCTCGGTGCCCGGCCGCTGCGCCGCACCGTCCAGCGCGAGATCGAGGACGTCCTGGCCGAGAAGATGCTGTACGGCGAGGTCGGGGCCGGCCAGATCGTGCTGGTCGACGTGGAGGGCGAGGGCGCCGCGCGCACCTTCACCTTCAAGGGCCAGAAGGTCGCGGCCCTGCCCGACGTGCCCCCGCTCGAGCCCGCCGGTGCCTCCGAGCCCGGCCAGGAGGGCGGCGGCGCCCCGGACGTGAAGAAGTCCGGGCCGACCGAGTAGGCACCGCCGAACCGTCAGTTCCGAACCCTCGACCCGTCATCTCCGAACCTCACCCCGGTTCGGAAGTGACGGGTCGAGGGTTCTTTCCTGACGGTTCGGCGGTGGGTCAGGGCAGCGCGTAGGTCTCCGGACCCACCTGCACGGCCAGCCCGTCGGCGACCAGCCCGGCCAGGCAGCGTTCGCGCTGCTCGGTGGGTCCCCAGGCCGCCTCGAGCGCGGAGACGTGCACCGCGCCGAGCGCCTCGCGCAGCACCGCCATGAGCCGGCCCCGGCACTGGCGGTCGGTCCCGGCCCAGGCCTGCGCGCGCCGCGGCGGCCCGTCGTACGCCGGGGAGCCGGCGAGCACCCACGCGCACTGCTCCCGCAACGGGCACGCGGCGCACCGCGGCGAGGTCGCGGTGCACACGAGCGCCCCGAGCTCCATCACCGCGACCGCCCAGGTCGCCGCGACCGCGTCCTCGTCGGGCAGCAACGACTCCGCGAGCGCCCGCTCGGCCCGCGTCATCGACGGGGGCGGCAGCGCGACCCCCGACGCCGCGCGGGCCAGCACCCGCCGCACGTTGGTGTCGAGCACCGCGTGCCGCTGGCCGAAGGCGAAGGACGCGACCGCGGCCGCGGTGTACTCGCCCACGCCCGGCAACGCCAGCAGGTCCGCGTGCGACGACGGCACCTCGCCGCCGTGGTCGGCCACGATCGCCACCGCCGCGGCGTGCAGCCGCAGCGCACGCCGGGGGTAGCCCAGTCGCCCCCACATCCGCACGGCCTCCCCGGTCGGCTCGGCCGCGAGGTCGGCGGGCGTCGGCCACCGTTCCAGCCACGCCTCGTGAACCGGCAGCACCCGGGCCACGGGCGTCTGCTGCAGCATCAGCTCGCTCACCAGCACCGACCACGGCGAGGCCTCGGGGCGTCGCCACGGGAGGTCGCGCTGGGCGACGGCGTACCACTCCAGGACGGGCGCGTGGAGGGGGCTGGTCGGCATGGCAGAGGTCATTCTGGCGCGAGGTGGGTGGCCCCCGGAGTGGCACCCCGGTACGACGGCGCCGGCTGGCTAGCCTGCGCCCCATGAGCCAGCAGATGACCCGGGGACCGCTCCCCGCCTCGGTCTACTGGCGGCGGCGTGCCTACGCGCTGCTGACGCTCTGCGCGGTGGTCTCGCTCGTCGCCGGGGTGACCCGCTCGGTGACCGGCGGTGCGGACGAGCCGGCCCAGGTCTCCCTGAGCGGCGCGGCCACCTCCGGTGCGGAGCCGACCGCCGCGGAGCCGACCGCCGGCGCGACCGGGGACGCACCGGTCTCCTCCCTCCCCACCGACGACGCCGCCGACGCCGCGCCCTCGACCGGTCGGGGCGGCGACGCGAAGGGCAGGGGCAAGGGGCGGGAGAGGACGCCCGCGCTCCCCGAGCCCCAGGGCAGCTGCCTGGAGCAGGACGTCCTGGCTCGGCCCGAGGTGGCCTCCGCGGTCGCCGGGCGACCCGTGACCGTCACGCTGCGGCTGCGCACCCGCGTGGCCGAGGCCTGCACGTGGGAGCTCTCCCCGAAGACCTTCACCTGGAAGATCACCTCCGGGCCGGACGAGATCTGGACGAGCCGGGAGTGCCCGCGGGCGGTGCCGACCCGTGAGCTCGTCGTACGACGCGACACCGAGACGACCACCGACCTGGTCTGGGGCGGGCGTCGCTCGGACACCGAGTGCAGCCGGCTGACCGAGTGGGCGCTGCCGGGCTGGTACCACGCGACGGTCGCCCCGCTGGCCGGCGAGCCCAAGGACACCCAGTTCGAGCTGGCCAGCCCCACGCCGGCGACGGTCACCGCGAGCCCGCAGCCCCGCCGTAAGAGGGCCGACCGCTAGCGCTGGAGCAGTAGCATCATCAGGTCGACGAGGTCGCGGGCCTCGCGGGCGCGCTCGTCGTCGTCGAGGCCGCGCAGCCGGGCGCGGTCCAGCATCGCGTTCATGAGCAGGTCGCCGTACATCATCCGGGTCACCCTCAGCCACGTCCCGGCGTCTCCGGGGTCGACCTCACCGCGGCTCAGGGCACGTTCCCAGACGTCGTGGATGACCTGGGCGTGCTGGGCCCCGACCTTCTCGGGTCGCGGCGCGGAGGTATCGGTCTGGACGCCGTCGATGGCGATCCGGACCGCCACCCAGCCGACCTCGGTCAGGAAGTGCCGGAGCAGCCAGGTGACCACCGCCTCCAGGTCGCCACGCAGCGAACCGGTGTCGATCCAGGGTGCCTCGGCCCGTGCATGGACCGCGTCGACGAGCAGCGACTCCTTGTCGGCCCAGCGCAGGTAGATCGAGGACTTGCCGACGCCGGCACGACGGGCGACCCCGTTGAGGGAGTACCCCGCGTGGCCGTGGGCGGCGTACTCGGCAAGGGCGGCGTCGATGATGCGGTCGTCGGCGTCGGCGTCGCGGGGACGACCAGCCGGCCGAGACTCCGGGCGGTCCATGCGCGGGAGTGTCGCACGCCGGGACCCCCCGTGGGGAGGCCCAGGTAAAGACCCTGTGGACGCCGCACGTGCGCGGCCACCCGCCCGGGCGTGGGAGGGGGCGCTCGCACGGTCCTACGTTGGAACGGACAGCAGCGCCACTCGAGGAGGAGCTCCCGTGCCCGAGAAGAAGTCGCCCGGCCCCAGCGTCAAGGATCCCGAGTTCTACGAGCGCCTGCGCGAGGAGGGCAACAGCAAGGAGAAGGCGGCGCGCATCGCCAACGCCGCAGCGGCCTCCTCGCGCAGCGAGGTGGGCAAGAAGGGCGGGGGCTCACCGGCGTACGAGGAGTGGACGGTCGAGGAGCTGCGCCAGCGGGCCTCGGAGCTGGAGATCGAGGGTCGTTCCTCGATGGACAAGAGTGAGCTCATCGAGGCCCTCCGCGAGCACTAGGCCGTAGGCTTCCGCGCATGGCGGGTCCGGTGCGGGTGGCGATCCTCAACGACTACGAGATCGTCGTCGCCGGGGTGGCGCGGATGCTGGCGCCGTACGCCGACAGGGTGCGCGTCGTGGAGACCGCGACCGGCGTGCCGCCGATGGGGGACTGCGACGTGGTCCTCTACGACACCTTCAGCCAGTCCCAGGGCAACGTGCTGGACGTGCAGGAGGTCGCGGCCATGACCGGCGCACAGGTCGTGCTCTACAGCTGGAACCTCGCGCCCAGCCTGGTCTCGGAGGCGCTGCGCCGCGGTGCGGCCGGCTACCTGTCCAAGACGCTGGACGGCGAGGGAGTGGCCGACGCGATCGTGCGGGTGGCCGAGGGGCAGCGGGTGCTGCCGGGGGACAGCCAGGGGCGGGAGCACGGCGCCTGGCCCGGCCAGGAGCACGGGCTCTCAGCGCGCGAGGCGGAGATGATCGCGCTCATCACGCAGGGCTTCTCCAACCTCGAGATCGCCGAGCGGGCCTACCTGTCGGTCAACTCGGTCAAGACCTACATCCGCACCGCCTACCGCAAGCTCGGCTTCACCCGTCGCTCCCAGGCGGTGAGCTGGGGCATCCAGCACGGCTTCCTGCCACCCGAGCCCCGGCGCACCGACACCGGCCGCGGGATGACGTCGGTCGCCGCACCTCGGGGCTGAGGTCCCTGGCGCGGTCCGACGTCCGTGTGGCACGTGAATACGCATAACCTTCGACCGACATTCCACACGTCTTTGCACAGGCATTCCACAAGTAGTGGAAACCTCATCATTCTGGGTGACTGACCCCGTATTAACGCTGTTCTGACCGGGCTTATCGGCAGATGCACGGCTACGTTCGAAGGGTGAGTGGCTCGAGACCCGTGCGTGTCGCCCTCATCGACAACTTCGAGGTGTCGGTGGCGGGCCTGCGCAGCCTGCTCGCACCCTTCGGTGGTCGGGTCGCCCTCCTGGACCTCGGTACGGCGATGACCAAGCCGTCCTCGGTCGACGTGATCCTCTACGAGCCGGTCCGCCAGACCCCGACCTCGCAGGGCATGCTCCGCGACCTCGTGCGTGCCTCGCAGAAGTCCGCGGTCGTCTACTCCTGGCGTGACCGCGACGGTGACTCCACCGGCTCCTTCGCCGCCCACCTGTCCAAGGCCCTGCCGGCCTCCGACCTGGTGTCGGCGATCGAGGCCCTGGCCGACGGTGGCGACGTCTCCCCGATGCGGCGGATGCCGAGCGACCACGGTCCGCTCAACGTCATCAAGAGGACCCGGCAGCGCGACTACGAGCTCACCCCCCGCGAGGCCGAGATCCTCTCGCTGGTCACGCAGGGCCTCACCAACGCCGAGATCGGCGCGCAGCTCTACCTGTCGATCAACTCGGTCAAGACCTACATCCGGGCGGCCTACCGCAAGATCGAGGTCACCCGCCGCGCCCAGGCCGTCGCCTGGGGCATGGAGCACGGGCTCGCGCCCCTCGCGGAGTCCGACGTCACCGGCGGCTGAACGCATCGCCGGCCGACCGGCGGGAGCGCCCCGGACGTCGCGACTGGATTCCGCATGACGTCCCCGGCCCCGGGTCGGCCGGCACGACAGGTGCGCCTGCGCTGGGCGAGCGACAGCGGCCGTGAGGAGATCGGTAGGCCCCGTGGGACTCGAACCCACAACCAAGAGATTAAAAGTCTCCTGCTCTGCCCATTGAGCTAGGGGCCCGGGGCGGCCACGGGCCGCTCCGTGGTCAGCCTAGACGGGGTGCGCCGCGGGCCACCGCGCCGGGCGCGGCGCGGGTCACGCGGGTGACACGAGATCTTCACCCCGGCGCAGCGAAATTCACCCGCCGGTCCTCTTGGCGCGGACCGCGGAACCGGTAATGTCGTGCTCGCAGCAGATGCAAGTTCCAGCTGGTAGACGCCCGCGGAGTTTGTGATCCAACGGCGTTCCTTCGTGTTTTCCGGTCCCAGACCACTGCAAGTCGGAGCGACGTGTCACCGCATGTGTTGTGGGCCGTCGAGGTGGCGGCTCCCGCCCCGACAAAGGAGTAACGAGCACCATGGCTCAGGGCACCGTGAAGTGGTTCAACGCCGAGAAGGGCTTCGGCTTCATCGCGCAGGAGGACGGCGGCGACGACGTCTTCGTGCACTACTCGGCGATCCAGACCCAGGGCTACAAGTCCCTGGATGAGAACCAGAAGGTCGAGTTCGACGTCACGTCGGGCCCGAAGGGTCCGCAGGCGGAGAACGTCCGCCCGATCTGACCTGAGGTCGCTCACCCTCGGGTGACGCACCACGCGCGGGGCCCCAGCCGGTCGGCTGGGGCCCCGCGTCGCGTCCCGGCCCCGTCCGCGGCGTACGCCGGTGGACGGCGAGGTCGACGGCCGTGGCTCCGTGCGCGACCTTCGCGGACCGGGGTGGTCCGTACCTCCTGGTAGTCCGTCTGGGTGGTTGCAGGGCCCCGGACGGATCACTTTGCCTATGCCGTGTTTGGCCGGGTGGTGGCTCGGGCAGTCTGGTGCCGATGGACGTCCAGAAGTTAGGTGAGGGCCGGGTGCACGACCAGTTCGACGTGTCTCTCGAGGACGCCGACCTGCTCGGCGAGGTCGAGCTGACCACCAACCTCATCATCGCTGCCTCCGAGTGCGACGAGCACCTGAGCCAGGCGGAGATCGACTCCATCCTCGGCGTCGTCCCGCAGCCGCGCACCGAGGCCTGACCGCTCCGAGCCGGTCGGGCCGTCCGCGGCTTGCGTGAATACCATAGGGGGGTACCCTATGAGTGTGAGCGAGCACCAGCACGGCTACATCCAGCGCAAGGACGACTACCTCAAGCGCCTGCGCCGCATCGAGGGCCAGGCCCGCGGCCTGCAGCGGATGGTCGAGGAGGAGCAGTACTGCATCGATATCCTCACCCAGGTCTCGGCGATGACGAAGGCGCTGCACGCCGTCTCGCTGGGGCTGCTGGAGGAGCACCTGGGGCACTGCGTGGTGCAGGCCGCCCGCTCCTCCGACGAGGAGGCCGAGCAGAAGGTGACCGAGGCCATGGACGCCGTCGCGCGCCTGGTCCGGTCCTGACGACGTACGACGAGGGGAACTCTCATGAGCAACACCAGCACCTGGACCGTCACCGGGATGACCTGCGGCCACTGCGTCGCCTCGGTCACCGAGGAGCTGCAGGAGGTCGACGGCGTGCAGGACGTCGCCGTCACCCTGGAGACCGGTGAGGTCGTCGTCACGAGCGCCGAGCCGCTGACCCGGGAGGCCGTCGAGGCCGCGGTCACCGAGGCCGGCTACCAGCTGGCCTGATCCCCGTGGCCACCGACACCCGGACCGGCGCTGACACCGGCGCGGTCCCCGACCTGCTCTCCGACCAGGTCCGCCAGGTCGACCTCCAGGTCACGGGCATGACCTGCGCCTCCTGCGCGAACCGGATCGAGCGCAAGCTCAACAAGCTCGAGGGTGTGGAGGCGAGCGTCAACTACGCCACGGAGAAGGCGCACGTCGTCTACCCGGCCGCGCTCGCGACCGACGTGCTGCTGGAGACCGTGGCCGCCGCCGGCTACTCGGCGGCGCTCCCGCGGCCCGCCTCCCAGGTCGACGACGGCCCGGACGAGACCGCTGCGCTGCGGGTGCGGCTGGTCGCGGCCGCCGTGCTGTCGGTGCCGGTGATCGCGATGGCGATGGTGCCGGCCCTGCAGGTCTACGCCTGGCAGTGGTGGTCCCTGGCCCTGGCGACCCCCGTTGCCACCTGGGCGGCCTGGCCGTTCCACCGCGCCGCGTGGACCAACCTGCGCCATGGCGCCGTCACGATGGACACGCTCGTCTCGCTGGGTGTGACCGCGGCGTACTCCTGGTCGGTCGCGGCGCTCACGATCGGCGACGCGGGCCACCTCGGCATGACCCACGGCTTCTCCTGGACCGCCGAGCGCGGCGACGGGCTGTCGCTGGTCTACCTCGAGGTCGCGGCCGGCGTGACGACCTTCCTGCTCGCCGGCAGGTACGCCGAGAAGCGGGCGAAGCGCCGGGCCGGCGCCGCCCTGCGGGCCCTGCTCGCGCTGTCGGCCTCCGAGGCCACCGTCCTGCGCGACGGCCGTGAGGTGCGCGTGGGCGCCGAGGAGCTCGGCGTGGGCGAGCTGCTCGTGGTGCGGCCCGGGGAGCGGGTCGCCGCCGACGGGGTCGTGGAGTCCGGCGCCTCGGGCGTGGACGCCTCGATGCTCACCGGCGAACCCGTCCCGGTCGACGTCGGTCCCGGCGACGAGGTGAGCGGAGGGTGCCTGAACACCTCCGGACGCCTGCTCGTGCGCACCACCCGGGTCGGCTCCGACACCGCGCTCGCACAGATGGCACGCCTGGTCGAGGAGGCCCAGCAGGGCAAGGCGGAGGTCCAGCGGCTGGCCGACCGGGTCTCCTCGGTCTTCGTGCCGGTCGTGGTCGGGCTCGCGCTGCTGACCGTCGTCGGCTGGCTGGTCGCCGGCGAGGGCTGGACCGTCGCGCTGTCGGCGGCGGTCTCGGTGCTGGTGATCGCGTGCCCCTGCGCGCTCGGTCTGGCCACCCCGACGGCCCTCATGGTCGGGACCGGCCGCGGGGCGCAGCTGGGCATCCTGATCCGCGGGCCGGAGGTGCTCGAGCAGACCCGGCGCGTCGACACCGTCGTGCTCGACAAGACCGGCACCGTGACCACGGGCGTGATGAGCCTGGTCGACGTCGTGCCCGTCGGGGCGGCCGAGGACGACGTACGCCGGATCGCGGCGGCGCTGGAGTCGGCGTCCGAGCACCCGGTCGCCCGCGCGGTGGCCGCCGGCTGGCCTGGAGAGCGGCCCGAGGTCACCGGCTTCGCCAACCACGAGGGGCTGGGGGTCACGGGCACGGTCGAGGGGCGGGCGGTCGTCGTCGGCAAGCCGGCCCTGCTGGAGCAGCGCGGCCTGGTCGTCGGCGAGGCCGCGGCGGACGCGATCGAGGACGCGCGGGTCGGGGGCGGCACGGCCGTGCTGGTCGGCTGGGACGGCGAGGCGCGGGGCGTGCTCGTCGTCGCCGACACCGTGAAGGAGACCTCCGCGGAGGCCGTCGAGCGGCTGCGGGCGCTGGGGCTGGAGCCGGTGCTGCTGACCGGCGACCACGAGCGGGCCGCGCGCGCGGTGGCCGCCGCGGTGAGCATCGACCGGGTCGTGGCCGACGTGCTGCCCGGCGACAAGCTCGCCGAGGTCCGCCGGCTGCAGGCGGAGGGCCGGGTCGTGGCGATGGTCGGCGACGGGGTCAACGACGCCGCCGCCCTGGCCGCCGCCGACCTGGGCATCGCGCTCGGCACCGGCACGGACGTGGCGATGGAGGCCTCGGACCTCACGCTGGTCTCCGGCGACCTGCGGGTCGCGGCCGACGCCGTTCGCCTGTCGCGCCGCACGCTCGGCACGATCCGGGCCAACCTGTTCTGGGCCTTCGCCTACAACGTGGCCGCGATCCCGGTCGCCGTCGCCGGGCTGCTCAGCCCGATGATCGCCGGCGGTGCCATGGCGCTCTCCTCGCTCGTGGTCGTCGGCAACAGCCTGCGGCTGCGGGGGTTCCGCTGAGGGTCGGCGGGCGGGGGAGGGTCCGACGTCGCGAGATTTGTCGGGTAGCCGACGAACCTTCCGGGTGCCCCGGGGGTTGTGGTCGATACCCGGCAGCTCGACGACGAAGTTCTGTCGTGGGATGGCCGGGTTTGTCGGGTAGCCGACAAACCCGGCCGCAACGCCATCAGCGAGGGCCTCAGCAAGACGCGAACAGCACCGGCCCCGAGGACAGGTCGGACAGCACGTACGCCCCGTCGACCGGGTCGAGCGCGAGCCGCACGAGCGACCCCTCGGCGCTCACCTCGTCGACGGTGAACCGGTCGCCGAACTCCCCGCCCTGGCCCGGCGCGGGGCCGGCGGCGAGGACGGCCCGGGTGTCGGCGTTGGTCCGGGCCTGCTCGTCGTTCTCGAAGCCGAGCAGCACCTCGACGGCGCCGCCGGGCAGCACCGCCATGGCGAAGCCGGTGACCGGGTTGAGCTCTCCGGCGCGCGCGACCAGCTCGTCGGCGGTCGCCTGGTCGGACTCGTCGGCCTGGCCCATCGCCAGCGACTCGCAGGCCTGGTCGGCGGTGTAGACCACGGCCGCGGTGGGCGGCTCCGAGACGGCGGAGACGACCTGCTCGACGCCCTCGGTCGGCTCGGCGTCCTCGGCGAGCACCTGCTCCAGGAAGGGCTGGCGGTCGCTGGCCCGCACGAGTCCGGCCTCGGCGTCGACGGCGACGAACTGCAGCGTCGGGGTGCCGACCAGCCCGGTCTGCGCGGAGAGCCGCGCCAGCAGCTCGGCGCCTCCGACCCACACGCCGCCCTCCTCGGCCGGGGCCTGGTAGCCCAGGGCGGCGAGGCGGTCGGTGACGGTCTCGGGGTCCACGCCGCCGAGAGCCACGATCTCGACCGCTCCCTGGGGCGACTGCGCCAGCAGCTCCCAGGCGACCGTGGCGGGGGACCAGCCGAACTGCGCCGAGAGCAGCGGCGCGGACTCCACCAGCCCGGAGGCCGCGGTGAGGTCGGCGTCGAAACCCTCGTCGAGGAGCGCCTGCAGCTCGTCCTCGGAGGCGCCGAGCCCGAGCTCGTCGCGCACCGCGGCCCAGTCGGTGAAGGTGTAGCGCTGGGCGTCGGCCGGGGCGAGGGCGACCGCCTGCTCCAGCGGGGACCCGGGGCCCTGGAGCAGGCGGGCCGCGACCAGCCCACCGACGACCAGCACGAGCGCCACGGCGGACGTGATGAGGATGCGGCTGCGCATGAGGGTCGGTTTTCTCCTGCCTCGGGGACGGGTGTGAGACTACGGGCATGGCCTCGCAGCCCCGTCGCCTCGCGGACGTCGTCGCCGCCGGTGCCGTGGTCTTCCGCCCCGGGCGCGAGGTGCTGCTGGTGCACCGCAGCAAGTACGACGACTGGTCCTTCCCCAAGGGCAAGCTCGACCCCCGGGAGCACGCCACCACCGCCGCGGTGCGCGAGGTGATGGAGGAGACCGGGCTGCACGTGCGCCTGGGGCCGCCGCTGACGACCATGCGCTACGAGAACGCCGGGCGGATGAAGACCGTCCACTACTGGCAGGGTCGCGTGGTCGGGGACGACGACGTGACGGCGTACGAGCCCAACGCGGAGATCGACCGGGTCGCCTGGGTGCCGGCCGCGGAGGCGACGGGCCTGCTGAGCTATGCCCGGGACCGGGCGCTGCTCGAGGACGCGCTCACCCTCCGCAAGCCCACGCAGGCGCTGGTGGTCCTGCGCCACGGCCAGGCCCGCTCCCGCAAGGCCTGGCGCGGCGAGGACCGCGCCCGCCCGCTGCTGCGCTCGGGCATGGACCAGGCCTTCCGCCTGGTGCCGGTGCTGGCGGCGTACGACGTCGAGCGGGTCGTCAGCTCGGGCGCGACGCGCTGCGACGACACCGTGGGGCCGTACGTCGAGACCGTCGGCCTGGACCTGGAGGTGCGCCCCGAGCTGTCCGAGGAGGGCAACGACCCGACCCGGGTGACGCGCACCGTCCGACGCCTGGCCGAGGCCGTGCAGGCCGACGGCGGGGGAGCGGTGCTGTGCAGCCACCGACCCGTGCTGCCGGGCGTCTTCGCGGCCCTCGGGCTCCCGGACCCGGGGTTGGACCCGGGCGAGCTGGTCGTGGTGCACCTGCGCAAGGGCCGGGTCGTGGCCACCGAGCAGCACCTGGTCGGCTGACCCACCGGACGCACGAGCCGTCAAGACCCGGAGGGCGCTCCCGGGGCGAGTTCACGTGACGTACGTCTCGACCTCGGTGCCGCGTCATCGAACGTGTCGGCCGGGTTCACCCCGCGTTCACCGACGGCCACGGAGCCGGTCACCTGGCCTGCTTAGCGTCGCCGCCGACACCCCCACGAACATCCCTCAGGAGAACACTCTCGTGAAGACCCACACCATCCGTCGCGCGGTCCTCCCCGGCGTGGCCGCCCTCGCCCTGGCCCTCTCCGGCTGTGCCGCCTCCAACGAGGGTGGCGACGCCGAGGAGGCGAGCGGCGGCGTCGAGGCGGGCTCGCTGTCCGGTCAGTACACGATCGGCGGCGCCTCCTCGCAGGAGGCCGCCCAGCTGGCGTGGACCACCGGCTTCACCGAGGTCCAGCCCGACGTGACGATGACCTACGAGCCGGTCGGCTCCGGTGGCGGCCGCGAGAACTTCATCGCCGGCGGCTACATCGTCGCGGGCAGCGACTCCTACCTCACCGATGACGAGGGTGAGCTCACGGACGCCACCGAGCGGTGCGGCGGCGACGCCCCGATCCAGATCCCCAACTACGTCTCGCCGATCGCGGTCGTCTTCAACGTCGACGGCGTCGACGAGCTCAACCTGACCCCCGAGACCCTGGGCGCGATCTTCGCCGGTGACATCACCGAGTGGAACGACCCGGCCATCGCGGAGACCAATGCCGACGCCGACCTGCCGGACGCCCCGATCAACGCGGTGCACCGCTCCGACGAGTCCGGCACCACCGGCAACTTCACCAACTACCTCTCGGTGCGCACCCCGGACACCTGGTCCGCCGGCGAGGTCGAGACCTGGCCGAGCGAGTTCGGCGGCGAGGGCGCGCAGGGCACCTCGGGCGTCGTCTCGGCCGTGACCGACGGTCAGAACGCCATCGGTTACGCCGACGCCTCGCAGGCCGGCGACCTGGCCGTGGCCAACATCGGTGTCGGTGACGAGTTCGTCGGCCCCACCCCGGAGGCGGCCGCCAACATCCTCGAGGTCTCCCCGCAGGCCGACAACGCCGGGGAGCAGCAGCTCATCTTCGACCTCGACTACAACACCGAGGAGTCCGGCACCTACCCGATCGTGCTGACCAGCTACATGCTGGCCTGCCCGTCGTACGAGGACCAGGCCGAGGCCGACGTCGCCAAGGCGTACCTCTCCTACATCCTCAGCGACGAGGGTCAGGACTTCGCCGCCAGCGAGGCCGGCTCCGCGCCGCTGGCCGACAGCCTCCAGGAGGAGGCGCTGGCCATCGTCGAGACGATCTCGGCGGGCTGACGAAAGAGCGGCCGAGCCGCTAGCGTCGGAGGCCCCGGCCGCCCAGGTAGACACCTGGGACGGTCCGGGGCCTTCACCGCGACCACTGCACCGAGCACACCGCACCACATCCCCCACGGCAGCAGAGGGAGAACCCTTGTCCACGATCCAGGCCGACCCGGCCCCGCCGAGCGACCCGTTGCAGGAGGAGGGATCCACCGGCCGCGCCGGTGACTCGATCTTCCGCGGCCTCGCCACGGGCGCGGGGATGATCATCATGTTGGCCCTGGCCGGCGTCGCGATCTTCCTGGTGCTGCAGTCGATCCCGGCTCTCGGTGCGAGCGGCGAGCAGGCGTACGGCGCGGACAACATCGTCGTCTACATCTGGCCGCTGCTGTTCGGCACCGTCCTGGCGGCCGTCATCGCCCTGGTGATCGCCGCGCCGCTGTCCATCGGTGTGGCGCTGGTGATCAGCCACTACGCCCCGCGGCGCATCGCCCGGCTCCTGGGCTACATCATCGACCTGCTCGCGGCCGTGCCCAGCGTCGTCTACGGCCTCTGGGGCCGCGAGACGTTGCAGGGCTGGGTCTTCCCGATCTACGACTGGTTGCACGACAACCTGGGCTTCCTGCCGTTCTTCGAGGGCCCGGTCACCACCGGCCGCACGATCCTCACCGCCGGTGTCGTCCTCGCGGTGATGGCGCTGCCGATCATCACGGCGCTGTGCCGCGAGGTCTTCCTGCAGACCCCCGTGATGCACCAGGAGGCCGCCCTCGCGCTCGGCGCCACCCGGTGGGAGATGATCCGGATGGCGGTCTTCCCCTACGCCCGCTCCGGCATCACGTCGGCGGTCATGCTCGGCCTGGGCCGTGCGCTCGGCGAGACGATGGCCGTGGCGCTCGTGCTCTCCGCGTCGGGGATCGTGACCTTCAACCTCATCTCCTCGCAGAACCCCTCGACCATCGCTGCCAACATCGCCCTCAACTACGCCAACGCCTCCGGCACCAAGGTCAACGTCCTGATCGCCGGCGGTCTGGTGCTGTTCCTGGTGACCTTCGCCGTCAACTTCCTGGGCCGCTACCTCGCGGCCCGGGGCCGGGCGAAGGCCTGAGGAGGAGTCATGACCGACACGTTGCACGAGCCCTTCCACACCGACCCCAGCACCGACCTCAGCACCCACGTCCCGCTGACCAAGCCGCAGCTGCCGTCGATCGCGACCGCCCTGGCCGCGGCGGTCTCCTGGGGCCTGGCCGGGCTGCCGGCCCTCCTGCTGTCCTGGCCGATCGCAGGCTGGGTGGTGGTCGGCTGGATCCTGTTCGTCCTCGCGCTGCCCACCTGGTCCGGCCTCATCGAGGGCGGTCGCAAGGCGGTGGACCGCCTGGTCACGATCCTGGTGTGGAGCACCTTCGCGCTGGCGATGCTGCCGCTCGTCGCCGTCATCTACACCGTCGTCGAGCGGGGCGCCGGGGCGCTGTCGGTGGAGTTCTTCACCGCCTCCCAGCAGGGCGTCCTCGGTGAGGGCGGCGGCATCTACCACGCGATCATGGGCACCCTGATCATCACGGTGATCGCGTCGGTGATCTCGATCCCCATCGGGATCATGGCGGCGGTCTACCTCGTGGAGTACGGGAAGAACAACCGGCTCTCGCGGACGCTGACCTTCCTGGTCGACGTCATGACCGGTATCCCCTCGATCGTGGCCGGCCTCTTCGCGCTCGCGCTCTTCACGCTGCTGCTCGGGCCCCTGCCGCGCATCGCCATCGGCGGTTCGATCGCCCTGTCGGTGCTGATGATCCCGATCGTGGTGCGCTCCACCGAGGAGATGCTGAAGCTGGTGCCGGAGGAGCTGCGCGAGGGCGCGCTCGCGCTCGGCGTACCCAAGTGGCGCACCATCACCAAGGTCGTGCTGCCCACCGCGCTCGGCGGCATCGTCACTGGCGCCACCCTGGCGGTGGCACGGGTCGCGGGCGAGACCGCGCCGCTGCTGCTCATCGCCGGCACCCTGCGCGGCACGAACTTCAACCCCTTCGACGGCGCCATGCAGACCCTGCCGGTGCTGATCTTCGGCGAGGCGACCCGCGGCGGGCTCGCCGAGTACGTCCCGTTCCAGATCGAGCGTGCCTGGGGTGCCGCGCTCGTCCTGATCATGATCGTGATGCTGCTGAACCTGCTGGCCCGCGTGGTCGGCAGCCTCTTCAGCCCCAAGACCGGTCGCTGAGACCGCACCGACCACCAGCGACCAGACAGCGCAAGGAGCTACCACCCATGGCGAAGAGCATCGACGTCTCCGACCTGAACATCTACTACGGCGACTTCCTGGCCGTCTCCGGGGTCAACATGACCGTGAAGGCACGCCAGGTCACCGCGTTCATCGGACCGTCGGGCTGCGGCAAGTCCACCGTGCTGCGGACCCTGAACCGCATGCACGAGGTCATCCCCGGGGCGCGGGTGGAGGGGAAGGTCGTCGTCGACGGCCAGTCGCTCTACGACCCCTCGGTGGACCCCGTGGCCGTGCGTCGGCAGATCGGCATGGTCTTCCAGCGGCCCAACCCGTTCCCGACGATGTCGATCTACGACAACGTCCTGGCCGGCAACAAGCTCAACGCCCGCAAGATGAAGAAGTCCGAGGCCGACGACATCGTCGAGCGCTCCCTCAGGGGCGCCAACCTGTGGAACGAGGTCAAGGACCGGCTCTCGAAGCCGGGCATGGGTCTCTCCGGCGGTCAGCAGCAGCGCCTGTGCATCGCCCGCGCCATCGCCGTGCGCCCGCAGGTCCTGCTGATGGACGAGCCGTGCTCCGCGCTCGACCCGATCTCGACGTCGGCGATCGAGGACCTCATCCACGAGCTGAAGTCCGAGTACACGATCGTCATCGTCACCCACAACATGCAGCAGGCCGCCCGGGTCTCCGACGACACCGGGTTCTTCAACCTCAAGGCCACCGGTGAGCCGGGCCAGCTCGTGGAGTTCAACCCGACCAAGAAGATGTTCACCAACCCCGACAACGAGGCGACCGAGGCGTACATCTCGGGTCGGTTCGGCTGAGGCTGGGGCGGGGGCGGGGTACTCCGAATCAAGATTGATCCTCAGCGCCAGCTGAGCATCAATGCTGATTCGGACTAACGCAGATCCGGCAGGTTGTGCGTCTCGACCGACCCACCAACGGCCCACAGGCGGACGGCTGGAGCGGCTTGTCCCCAGCGGCCGGCTCGGCCGCGCTCAGGGGCGGCTGTACGAGGCACCGTCCTCGGCATGAGGACTTCCAGCACCCGCACGAGCACCCCGACCAACATCACCTCGGGTCGACCGCGACCTGCACCGTGGCACACAGCGCGCCCGGGGCTGGAGAAGGCCCTCCGTATCGACCCTCTCGGCCGCGACGGGCCGACCAGGGGGCAGGTGCGCAGCGGGAGGTGGCGGGCCGTCGCGCCGGGTTGGTTCAGGCCAGCCGGCGGGCCAGCCACGGTGGAGCAGCGCATCGTCGAGGCGTCGTACCGTGCACCGGCGGACGGTGGTGTGACGGGATGGGCTGCCCTCCGCTGGCTCGGCGGGCGCTGGTTCGAGGGCGCGGCGGCTGACGGTGCACCCCTACCTGTTCCCGTCACCATGCTGGGAGCGTGCCGCAGCAGCACGCCCGGCGTCGTGCACACCAAGGAGCGCCTCACGCCGGCGGAGCTGGTGACCGTCGATGACCTGAGGATCACGACTGCTGTGAGGTCGGTCCTCTTCGAGATGCGCCACGCCCCGACGCTGCTGTCCGCGCTCACGCACCTCGACATGGCCTGCTACAACGACCTCGTCTCCGTCGCTGAGGTGACCGCGTGGCTCGAGGCGAACAAGGGATGGACCGGGATCCAGCAGGTACGCGACGCAGTGGCGCTGGCCGACGAAAATGCATGGTCACCGGCCGAGGTCGCGATGCGGTGGCTCTGGACGCGCATCGGCGGGCTGGGTCCCGTGCTGTGCAACGTCCCCGTCTTCGACCTCCACGGCCGCTTTCTGTTCACGACCGACCTGCTGGACCCGGTCGTGGGGGTGGTCGGCGAGCACCAGGGTCCCCACCACTTCGAGCGTGACCAACGTCGTCGGGACATCGCCAGGGAGACGTTGATGCGTGATCTGGGCCTGGAGTACGTCGAGCGCGTCGCTGGCGAGGACCCGACCAGGTTCCTCATCCGGCTGCGCTCGGCGTACGCCCGCGCCGCACGTCAGCCCGCCGACGTCCGTCAGTGGACGCTCGAGCCGCCGAAGGACTGGGTCCCCACCAACACCGTCGAACAGCGACGCGCGCTCACTCCGCACCAGCGGCGGGCGCTGCTGGCCCATCGCCAGATGAGTCGGGCCGCGTGACGTCGGGGTCTGCCAGGATCCGTCATGCCGGAGCCGGGCTACTCCGAATCAGATCTGATCCTCAGCGCGCGCAGTGCATCAGATCTGATTCGGACTACCCCCAACGCCGGCCCCCGCCATCACGGCAGCTGGAACACATACCGACACGCGAGATACGTCAACGCCGCCATCCCGCCGGCCATGGGGAAGGTGAGGACCCAGGCAGCGACGATCGAGCGGGCGACACCCCACCGCACGGCGGAGAAGCGCTTGGTCGCGCCCGCGCCCATGACGGCGGAGGTGATGGTGTGGGTGGTGGAGATCGGCGCCTCGAAGACGTACGCCGTGGTGTAGAGCACCGACGCGGCCACCGACTCCGAGGCGAACCCGCGCGCGGGGTCGAGGTGGATGATGCGACGACCGAGGGTCCGCATGATCCGCCAGCCGCCGGCCCAGGTGCCGAGCGAGATGGCGGCTGCGGCGGAGAAGATCACCCAGAACGGCAGCGGGTCGCCGGGCTGGACGTAGTTGCCGGCCAGCAGCGCCAGGAAGATCACGCCCATCGTCTTCTGGGCGTCCTGGAGGCCGTGACCCAGCGCCATCGCGGCGGCCGACACGGTCTGGGCGAGCTTGAAGCCGCGCTGCGCCTTGGCCGGGTGCGAGCGTCGGAACCCCCACATGATCGCGAGCATCACCCCGAAGCCGAGGGAGAAGGCGACCAGCGGCGAGAGCAGCATGGGGATGACGACCTTGGAGACCACGACGTCCCAGTTGGCGGTGGCGCCGGCCGCGACCGCTGCCCCCACGAGACCGCCGATGAGGGCGTGGGAGGAGGAGGACGGCAGGCCGAACCACCACGTGATGAGGTTCCACGCGATGGCGCCCACCAGGCCGGCGAGCACGATCACCAGGGCGTGCGACCCCGTCCCGGGGTCGATGGTGTCCGAGACCGTGGTGGCGACTTTCTGCCCGAGGAAGGCGCCGATGAAGTTCATGATGGCCGCCATGGCCAGCGCCACCCGGGGCGTCAGGGCGCGCGTCGAGACCGAGGTCGCGATCGCGTTGGCGGCGTCGTGGAAGCCGTTGGTGTAGTCGAAGACGAGAGCGACGACGACGACGGCGACGATGATCGCCAGCTCCACGCTCAGGACTCCTTGACGGCGATCTGCTCGACCGTGTTCGCGACCCGCTCGAAGGCGTCGATCGCGCTCTCGAGGGTCTCGGTGATGTCCTTGAGCTTGAGGACCTCCATCGCCTTGTACTCACCGGAGAACAGGTCGGCCAGGATGCGGCGGTGGTTCTTGTCGCCGGCGTTCTCGAGCCGGTTGATCTCGATCCAGTACTCCGAGAGCTCGCTCATCGACCGCAGCCGCGGCATCGCCTCGGCGGTGATCTCGGCGCAGCGATGGATCAGCTCGACCTGCCCCGACAGCGCCTCGGGCATGGTCTTGACCTCGTAGAGCAGGACCATGTCGACGACCTCGTCCATCATGTCCATCACGTCGTCGAGGCCGGAGGCCAGCGCGTAGATGTCCTCGCGGTCGAAGGGCGTGATGAAGGTCGAGTTCACCTTCTTGACGATGTCGTGCGTCGTCTCGTCGGCGGCGTGCTCGGCGTCGCGCATCCGCTGGGCCACGCTCTCGTGGTCCGCGCCGACGGTGAACATCTCCGCCAGCAGACCGGCACCTGTGACCAGGTGCGCGGCGGACTCGGAGAACATGTCGTAGAAGGCGTGCTCGACTGGTCGGAAGCGCAGACCCACGGGGGACCTCTTCAGCTCGGACGACAGGACCGCCCGACAGACTAGGGCCCAGGTGACCGTCGCGTGAAAGTCAGGCGTCCGGGAGGTGGATCACAGGGGTCCGGACGTCGGCGCCGGGCCCCTCAGGAGCCGGTACGCCGCCGCCGCTGCCGCTCGATCAGCTCCTCCTGCAGGTGCACCTCGCCGGCGTTGCGGTGCCAGGTGCCGTCCGGGTCGAGGACCCAGGCGCTGGTCCGGTCGTCGAAGGCCAGGTCGAGCAGCTCGCCGACCTCGGCGACCGACTCGGTCGCGGGCAGCCGCACCAGCACCTCGACGCGTCGGTCCAGGTTGCGGTGCATCATGTCGGCCGAGCCGATCCACGCTTGCGGCTCCCCGCCGTTCTCGAACCAGAAGATCCGGCTGTGCTCGAGGAAGCGCCCGAGGATCGAACGGACCCGGATGTTCTCCGAGAGCCCGGGCACCCCCGGGCGCAGGGCGCAGATGCCGCGGACCAGCAGCTCGACCGGCACGCCCTCGCGCGAGGCGAGGTAGAGGGCGTCGATGACGGTCTCGTCGACGACGGAGTTGGCCTTGAGCCGGATCCGCGCGGGCCGCCCTGCTCGGTGGTGGGCGATCTCCTCGTGGACGGCCTCGACCAGCCCGGAACGCACCGAGTCGGGGGCGACCAGGAGCTCGGCGTACGAGGCGTTGCGCGACCAGCCGGAGAGGTTGTTGAAGAGGTGGGCGACGTCCTCGGTGACCCGCTCGTCGGTGGTGATGAGGCCGAGGTCCTCGTACATCCGGGAGGTCTTGGGGTTGTAGTTGCCGGTGCCGATGTGGGCGTAGCGGCGGATCCCGCCCTGGTAGGCGCCCTCGTCGCGGACCACCATGGCGAGCTTGCAGTGGGTCTTGAGCCCCACCACGCCGTACACGACGTGGCAGCCGGCCTGCTCCAGCTTGCGCGCCCAGCGGATGTTGGCCTGCTCGTCGAAGCGGGCCTTGATCTCGACGATCACCAGCACCTGCTTGCCGGCCTCGGCGGCGTCGATGAGGGCGTCGATGATCGGGGAGTCGCCGGAGGTGCGGTAGAGGGTCTGCTTGATCGCCAGCACGTGCGGGTCGGCGGCAGCCTGCTCGATGAAGCGCTGCACCGAGGTGGCGAAGGAGTCGTAGGGGTGGTGCAGCAGCACGTCGTGGCGGCGGGCCGCCTTGAAGACGTCGACCGGCGCGGACGACTCGACCTCGGCGAGGCGGTGGTGGGTGGTGGGGACGAACGCGGGGTACTTCAGCTCCTCGCGACCGATGTCGGCGATCGAGTGCAGCCCGCGCAGGTCCAGCGGGCCGGGGAGGCGGTAGACCTCCTCGTCGCTGACCCCGAGCTCGCTGACCAGCAGCTCGAGCACCGCGGCGTCGATGTGCTCCTCGACCTCCAGGCGCACCGGCGGGCCGAAGCGGCGGCGCAGCAGCTCCTTCTCCAGCGCGGCGAGCAGGTTCTCGGCGTCGTCCTCCTCGACCTCGAGGTCCTCGTTGCGGGTGACGCGGAAGGAGTGCACCTGGAGGATCTCCATGCCGGGGAAGAGCCGGTTGAGGTGCTCGGCGATGACGTCCTCGAGCGGCACGAACCGGTGGCCGCCGAGCGCGACGAACCGGCTGAAGATCGGCGGCACCTTCACGCGGGCGAAGTGCTGCTTCTCGGTCTTGGGGTTCTTCAGCAGCACCGCGAGGTTGAGCGAGAGCCCCGAGATGTAGGGGAAGGGGTGCGCGGGGTCGACGGCCAGCGGGGTGAGGACCGGGAAGATCCGCTCCTTGAACATCCGCTTGCACTGCTTCTGCTCGTCGCGGTCCAGGTCGGTCCACCGCACGATCTCGATGTCCTCGGCCTTCAGCGCGGGCACGATCTCGTCGCGGAAGAGCCGGGCGTGGCGCTGGCTGAGCTCACCGGTGGTGGTGAGGATCTGCTCCAGCACCTCCCGCGGCATCAGGCCGCTCGCAGCCTTCACCGCGACCCCGGCAGCGATCCGCCGCTTCAGACCGGCCACCCGCACCATGAAGAACTCGTCGAGGTTGCTGGTGAAGATCGCCAGGAACCGCACCCGGTCCAGCAGCGGGAGGCCCGGGTCCTCGGCCAGCTCCAGCACCCGCTGGTTGAACCGCAGCCACGAGACCTCGCGGTCCAGGAACCGGTCCTCGAACTCCTCGACCTCGGCCAGCGCCTCGTGGTCGGCCACGTAGGGCGGCTCGACGTCGAACGACTCCTCGGGCGCGCCGTCGGGATTGCTCTCCTCGCGGGTCGGGACGATCTCGGCGGACATGGCCCGAGTCTCCCACCGCTCGGTGAACGGCGGGTGTCACCCGACGGGGTCCACCCGCGACGGACGCCGCCCCACGAGACCCGTCCCACGGCGTACGACGGCGGGCTACTGTCCCGGACGTGAGCGCCCTCGCCCGAGTCCGCGACGCCGTCGAGCGTCGCCTCCTCGTCACCACCCTCGGCCTGCCCGAGCCGGTCCAGCGCCGCCTGGCAGGTGCACCGGTCGTGCTCGACGGCCAGCAGCTGGCCACTGACACCCAGCTGCTGCTGCGGCTGAAGAAGGTCGCCCGGATCCCTCCCGCGGAGTCCCTGCCGCTGGAAGAGGCCCGGGTCGCGACCCGGCACGAGGCGGGGATGGCCGGCGGCGACCAGCCGATCGGCGAGGTCCGCGACCTGACCGCGGCCGGCATGCCGGCGCGGCTCTACGTGCCGACCTCCAGTGCCGGTGGCGAGCCGCTGCTGGTCTTCTTCCACGGCGGCGGGTTCTACGTCGGCGACCTCGACACCCACGACGCACCGTGCCGCGTCCTGGCCGAGCGTGCCCGGGTGCGGGTGCTCGCGGTGGACTACCGGCTCGCCCCGGAGCACCCGTTCCCCGCGGCGCACGACGACGCGGAGGCGGCGTACCACTGGGCCTGCGATCACGCGCGCGAGCTCGGTGCGGACCCCGACCGGATCGGTGTCGGTGGCGACTCCGCGGGCGGCAACCTCGCCGCCGCGACCGCCATCCACGCCGCGCGCACCGGGCTGCCGTGCCGCCTGCAGCTGCTGGTCTACCCGGCCACCGACAGCGCCCGTGACGAGGACCCGGACAACCGGTCGCTGCACCTGTTCCGCGAGGGCTTCTACCTCTCGAAGGCCTACATGGACCGCGCCAACGAGGCCTACGTCGGGCCCGGCACCGACCTGCGCGACCCGCGGCTGTCCCCGGCGTACGCCGACCTCCCCGAGGGCCTGGCCCCCGCCTACCTCTGCACCGCCGGCTTCGACCCGCTGCGCGACGAGGGCGAGCACTACGCGCGGTTGCTGGAGAAGGCCGGCGTGCCCGTGACGATGCGCCGCTTCGAGGACGCCATCCACGGGTTCTTCAACGTCACCGGCGCCGGCCGCTCGGCGCCTGCCGCCGTGGCCGAGGTCGTCGAGGCGGTCCGGGCCGGGCTGCACTGAGTCCGGGGGCCGACCGGGGTACTCCGAATCGATATTGATGCTCGGCGCGCGCTGAGTATCAATAATGATGCGGACTACCCCGCGACCCGCCTCAGAGCCCCGGGCGCCACCGGCGCAACTCCCGCAGGAACGCCTCGGGCTCGACCATGGAGGCATCGACCACCACCGGCGGCAGAGCCCGGCGCAGGAACCGCACCTGCCAGCCGCGCTGCCCCGGCTCGCCCACGACCTCGAGGTCGGTGCCGGTGTCGTAGACGTCGAAGCGGTGGTGGGTCTCCCCGGAGCGGATGTCGACGACGCCGTGGTCGTCGATCATGACGTGCGCCGTCGTACGCCGGGAGCGGGCCGCCACGAACAGCAGCAGCAGCGTGAGCAGCAGCAGGCCGCCGCCCACCCGCGCTCCTCCCAGACCGGCCGCGAGCAACCCGCCGCCGGCCAGGGCGGCGACGACGGCCAAGCCGCCCGCGACCAGGGGCACCCGGTGCGGGGGAGCGGCCACGGCGACCGGACCGGTCGGGGCGGGCGCAGGCGCGACGGCGGAAGCAGCCCCGGACGCTGGTGCTGACGCTGACGTGGCGGCGGCCGGGTGGGACACCGGGGCCGACGCCGGAACCGACGTCGGGGGGTCCGACGCCAGCTCAGCAGTGATCCGCGGGATCGACCCCGTGGTCGCGCCGAGGGAGAACCGCTTGTGCCTCCCCGTCCCCTCGAGCAGCTCCTCGCGCGCCTCGGCGAGCGCGACGGCGAGCTCGGTGGCGCGCCGCTCGGCCTCGAGCCGGGCCGCGATCTCGGCCTCGGCGATCTCGGCCTGGTGGCGCACGGACGCCTCGACCGACTGCCGGTCGATGCCACGCTGGCTGGCGGCCTCCTCGGCGTCCGCACGGGCGGTGATCGCCTCCACCAGCTTCGCCTCGGCGGCCTCGCGGGCGGCGACCTGCTCCGCGAGCCCCGCCAGCACCTCCTGGGTACGACGCTCCGCAGCCTCGCGCTCGGCGACCGCCTCCGCAGCCAGTCGGGCGTGCTCCTGGGCGTCGGCCTCGGCGACGGCGCGAGCCTCCAGGGCCTCGGCGACGGCCTGCTCGGCGGCGGTCCGGGCGGCGACGGCCTCCTCCGCGAGCCGGGTCTGCTCGGCGGCGAGCGCCTCGGCGGCGGTGCGGCCCTCGAGGGCGACCCGTAGGGCCTCCTCGGCAGCGAGCGTGGCCGCGTGGGCCTCGGCCACGGCTGCGGCCTGGGTGGCGGTCGCCTGTGCGGCCTCCTCCGCGGCGACCCGGGCCGCCTGCTCGGCCTGCTCGCGCAGCGCCTGGGCCTCCCCGGCGTGCAGGGCGGCGGCACGCGCCGCCTCCTCGGCCTCGCTGCGAGCGGTGTGCGCGGCCAGCGCCACCTGGGTCTGCTCGGTGACGGCCTGCTCGGCGGCGAGCCTGGCCGCCTCGGCCTCCGCCATCGCCGCACGGGCTCGCTCCTCGGCCTCCTCGGCGAGCACGCGGGCACGCTCCTCGGCGGCCACGGAGGTCGCCTGCGCCTCGGCGAGGGCGGTCCGGGCCTGTTCCTCCGCTGCCGCCAGGGCCGCGCGGGACTGCTCCTCGGCGGCGGCCAGCGCAGCCTGCACCCGTTCCTCGGCCGCGACGGTGGCGGCCCGCGCCTCCTCGGCCGCGGCCAGGGCACGGGCGTCGGAGGCCTCCATCGCCAGTCGTGACTGCTCCTCACCGGTGGCGAGCGCAGCGTGCACCCGCTCCTCGGCGGCGGTGGTGGCAGCGCGGGCCTCCTCGACCGCCACCCGGGCGGCCTCCTCGGCGGCGGCGCGGGCCTCGGCGTGCTCGGCGGCGACCCGGTCGGCCTCGGCACGTGCCTCGGCGGAGGCGGCGGCGGCCTGCTCGGCGGCCTCGCGGGCGGCGTGCGCGGCGGCAGCGGTCTCCTGGGCGGTGCTCGCGGACTGCTCGGCCTCACGCCGATCGGCCTGGGCCAGCTCGGCGAACTCGCCGACCAGCCGCGCCGCCTCCTCGGCCGCCTCCCGGGCGGCCTGGGCCTCGGTGGCGGTGCTCGCGGCGACCGCGGCGGCCTGCTCGGCCTCGGTGCGGGCGCGGTGCGCCTCGGTGGCCGTGACGACCGCGGCAGCCGCGGCCTCCTCGGCGGCGGCGCGGGCCTCGGCGTGCTCGGCGGCGACCCGGTCGGCCTCGGCGCGGGCCTCGGCGGCGGCGGCAGCCGCCTGCTCGGCGGTCTCCCGGGCAGCGTGCGCGGCGGTGGCGGCCTCGAGTGCGGTGCGCGCGTCGTGCTCGGCGTTCTCACGGTCGGAGTGGGCGTGGGTGGCGGCCTCCGCGTGGGCGCGGGTCGCCTCCTCGGCGGCGGTACGCGCCTGCTGCGCAGCCTCCGCCTCCTCGGTGCGGGCCCGGGCGGCCTCCTCGGCAGCCGTCCGTGCAGCGTGCGCCTCCTCGGCGGCGGTGGCCGCCTCCGCGGCCAGCACCTCGGCGGCCTCGCGGGCATTGGCCGCCGCCGCGGCGCTGGTGTCCGCGGCCGCGCGACGACGCGCCTGCTCGGCCGCGAGCTCCTGGGCGTCCACGGCGAGGGTCTCGGCGGCCTCGCGCGCGGCGTACGCCTCGGTCAGCGCGGACTCCGCCGCCTCCCGCGCGGCCAGCGCCTCGGCCAGCGCCGTCTCCGCAGACTCCCGGGCGGCGAGCGCCTCGGCGAGCCGGTCCTCGGCCTCGGCCAGCCGGGCGTCGGACTCGCTACGACCCTGCAGTGCCTCGGCGGCCTGCTCCTCGGCGATGATCCGGACGGCGGCCTGCTCGGAGGCCGCCTTCTCGGCCGCGGCCCGCAGCGCCGCGAACCGCTCCGCGGCCGCGGTCTGCTCGGCCACCCGGGCCTCGAGCTCCTCGACCGTCGGGCCGGTGTCCTTGCGGCGCAGCCAACGGCGGCCGGCTTCCCCGCCAGTGGGGGAGTCGGTCGGCGGCACGTCGGGGGAGGTCATCGCGGGCAGCAGCCTACTCAGGTGCAGCCCTCTCACGGGGGACGGAAACCGCTCGTCGAAAGACAGACCGAACACGTCGGCCAGCCAGCGGTCCCCGCGGAGCGGGCGCGCCGCAGGGCCCGTTCGGTCTGCGTTGTGACGAACCTCCCCGCCCGAACGGCTAGTAGACGAGCGCCTGCGCCCCCTCGGCGAGGACCTCCTCGGCGAAGGTCGCGGCCCCCGCGACCCGCACGCCCTCGCGCACGTCGGCCTCACCGATCCCGCGCCGAGCGGCGCACTGGGTGCACAGGGTGACGGTGCCGGTGGCGAGGACCACGCCCAACAGGTCCTCGACCGGGGTCGCGTGCTCGAGCCCGAGGTCGGCGCCGCGGCCGGGGACCGCCCACCAGGACGCCTCGCCGGTCAGCCACAGCGACACCTGGGCGCCCGCCGCCGCGGCCGAGGCCGCCACCGTGAACGCCTGGCTCGCCCGCTCGGGCGCGTCCTCCGCGCAGGTCACCTTCACCACGAGTGTCCGGGTCACGTCCCCCACCCTAGGTCGGCGGGCGCGCCGCCCGCGTACGGTGGAGGGGTGGCGTTCGAGCTCCCCCCCAACCTGCACCCGAACTGTGGTCCCGTCGCCTGGCTGCTCGGCAGCTGGATCGGCAACGGCCACGGCGACTACCCGACGATCGAGCCGTTTCAGTACGGCCAGGAGATCGTCTTCCAGCAGGACGGTCGCCCCTTCTTCCACTACTTCGCGCGGTCCTGGGTGATCGACGAGAACGGCGAGAAGGTGCGCGACGCCGCCCAGGAGACCGGCTTCCTGCGCTGCCCCGAGCCCGGCAAGGTCGAGATGGTGCTCGCGCACAACATCGGCTTTTCCGAGATCTGGTACGGCGAGGCCGCCGACGGCAAGCTCGAGCTGCGCACCGCCGGTGTCGGCTACACCGAGACCGCCAAGGAGGTCACCTCCGGGCACCGGCTCTACGGCAACGTCGAGGGCGACCTGCTCTACGCCTACGACATGGGGGCGGTCGGCGAGGACCTCCAGCCGCACCTGTGGGCGCGGCTCAAGCGGGGCTGACGTGCGCTCCCCACTGCCCAGCCCACTGTTGAGTCTCCCCGGCGCGGTCGCCGGCGACGGCGTCGACGCCCCGGTCGCCGCGCACTACGGCTCCTTCAACGCCGAGCAGCGCACCCTGGAGTCCGGTGCCGGCTTCGTCGACCTCTCCCACCGCGACGTGGTGCGGATCAGCGGCCCCGACCGGCTGACCTGGCTGCACTCGCTCACCACCCAGCACTTCCTGGCGCTGCAGCCGCGGGAGTGGACCAGCGCGCTGATCCTGTCGCCGCAGGGGCACGTCGAGCACGCGATGACCGGGTACGACGACGGGGAGTCGTTCTGGGCGCACACCGAGCCCGGCGCGTCCGGGTCGATGCTGGAGTTCCTGCAGCGGATGGTCTTCATGACCCGCGTCGAGCTCGCCGACGTCACCGACGACTGGGCCGTCGCCTGGCGCGGCCGCAGCGACGGCCCGACGTACGACCTCGTGCCGCGCGGCGAGCTCATGGCGTACGCCGATGCGGCCGGCCCCGCCTGCGGGATGTGGGCCTTCGAGGCGCTGCGCATCGCGCGCGGCGAGCCGCGGCACCTGGTCGACACCGACGAGCGGACGATCCCCAACGAGGTCGGCTGGGTCGGGCCGGCCGTGCACCTCGACAAGGGCTGCTACCGCGGGCAGGAGACCGTCGCGCGGGTCCACACCCTCGGCCGGCCGCCGCGCCGGCTGACCCTGCTGCACCTCGACGGCACCGAGAACCGCCTCCCCACGCGCGGCGCCGAGCTGCTCCTGGGTGGGGGCGGCTCGACGAAGGCCGTCGGGTTCGTGGGCTCCTCGGCCCGCCACCACGAGCTCGGCCCGATCGCCCTGGCGATGGTCAAGCGCAACGTCCCGCTCGAGGTGACCCTCGAGGTCGACGGGATGCCCGCCACGCAGGAGGTCGTCGTCGACCCCGAGGTCGGCCTGCACGTGCGCCCGAACCTCAAGGGCTGACCGACGTCAAGGGTCGGCCAGCGCAGGTGGTCGAGCAGCCCGAGCGTCAGCGAGGGCGTCGTCGAGACCGCGTGAGCGACACGTGGGCCTGAGCCGACGCGCAGTCCGCCTCCGGCTCAGCCCCGCCGGTACATCACGTGCGTGTCCCGGGGGTCGTGGGTGAACCCCAGCTTGTCGCGGTACACCCGGATTGCCGCGGCGTTGTCGGACTCGACGTAGAGGATCACCTCGCGCACCCCGCGCGCGTGCAGGTGGTGCAGGCCGGCGAGCGTCAGCAGCCGCCCGAGGCCCAGTCCCTGCAACTCGGGGGAGATGGCGACGACGTACACCTCGCCGGTGTCGCGCTCGGCGACCTTGGTCCAGTGGAAGCCGAGCATCCGGCCCTCGGTGGGGGAGCCGGGTCGGTGGTCGATGGCCACGAGCAGGCCCTCGGGCCGGAACCACGACTCCGCACAGCGCTCCGCGAAGGCCTCCTCGTCCATCTGCCCCTGCTCGGGGTGGCTGGCGAAGGCGGCGGCGTTGAGCGCCAGCAGCTCGGCCGTCTCGGCCGGGTCCTCGGGACGGAAGCCGCGGACCTCGATCCCGTCCGGTACGCCGGAGCCGGGCGCGTCCAGCGGCTCGAGCTCGAGCGTGGCGGGCCGGCGCATCACCCACAGCTCGCGGACCGCTGCGAACCCGTGCCGTGCCGCCAACGCCCGCGCAGCCGGGTGGTCGGCGTGCGACCACGCCTCGAGCGGTCGGGGCGGGAAGACGTCACCCAGCAGGGCCTTGAGCAGCCCGCCCCCGACGCCGCTGCCGCGGTGCTCCGGGTCGACGCACAGGTGCACCTGGTCCTCGACGAGCAGGGCGAAACCCTCCGGCTGCACCCACCCGCGGATCCCCTCGGGACGGTTGCGGAGCTCGAGGAGCGTGGCCTCGTCGAGCGGGGCGGTGCCGTCGGCCTCCTCGGCCCGCGCCGCGGTGTGCAGGACCTGCCGGGTCTCCTCGGGAGTCACCTGCTCGAGGCTAGCCCGCCCCCGAGCAGCCGGCCCAGGGACCTCCGACTCGAGGTGCTGTGCCGCTCACTCGGCGCTGCTTCGACGGTGACTCGGCGCTGGTTCGAGCGTGACTCGTCGCCACCTCGACGGTGGGTCGGCACTCGTTCGAGGGGGACCCGACGCGCCGGCTCAGGCCTCGACCGCGTCCTCGTCCCGCGAGATCCGCGAGTCCGCGGCGGCCCGGTTCTCCTTGGCAGGCAGGACGAAGCGGTACCCGACGTTGCGCACGGTGCCGATGAGCGTCTCGTTCTCGGGGCCGAGCTTGGCGCGCAGGCGCCGCACGTGGACGTCCACGGTGCGGGTGCCGCCGAAGTAGTCGTAGCCCCAGACCTCCTGGAGCAGCTGCTGGCGGCTGAAGACCCGGCCCGGGTGCTGGGCGAGGAACTTCAGCAGCTCGAACTCCTTGAACGTCAGGTCCAGCGGTCGTCCGCTGACCTTCGCGGTGTACGTCGCCTCGTCGACGAGCACCTCCCCGGAGCGGATGAGGTGCGCGTCCGGGTCGGCGGCGTCGCGCTGGGCGGCGAGCCGGCCGATGGCCAGCTTGATCCGGGCCTCGAGCTCGGCCGGGCCGCACGTGTGGAGGACGACGTCGTCCATGCCCCAGTCGTGGGTGACCACGGACAGCCCGCCCTCGGTGACGACCAGGAGGACGGGGACGTCGGTGCCCGTCGTACGGATGAGGCGGCACAGGTCGCGTGCGTGCGCGAGGTCCTGGCGACCGTCGACGAGCAGCAGGTCGGAGTCGGGCGCCTCGAGCAGTGCGCTGCCCTCGGCGGGCAGGATCTTGACCTGGTGGCCGAGCAGCGCGAGGCCGGGGAGGACCTCGGCGGAGGGCTGCAGGGCGCTCGTCAGGAGCAGCAGGGTGCTCATGTGGTGGTCTCCTCCCGGGCGGGGGCGGGGACCGAAACGCGTCGTCGGGCTCCGGCCGGGTGCAGCTGCGTGCTTGGCTTACCTTATCGACACCTCCCGGACACGATGGAAGGTTCTCCAGGTGAGTGAGACGCAGGTCATCACGGTGCGGTACTGGGCGGGCGCCAAGCACGCCGCCGGCACCGACCTCGACGAGGTCGCGTCCGCGGGCCCGCTGACGCTCAGCGAGCTGCGGGAGCGTGCGGTCGCGCTGCACCCGGGCACGCGGTTGGGCGAGGTGCTCGCGGTCTGCTCCGCGCTGGTCGGCGACCTGCCTGTGGGCTCCGCCGATCCGGGCGAGGTGGTCGTGCGGCCCGGGGAGACCGTGGAGTTCCTGCCACCCTTCGCCGGCGGCTGAGCCGCGGCGCTGCCGCGCTGCGTGCGGGCGACTGAGGCTCAGGCCCCGCCGGCCGGGTCGTCCGACCGGCTACCGAGGTCGAAGGCCCGTCCGCACGCGACGGCCAGGGGCAGGGGCAGCAACAACCACGCCGACACGGCCAGCGCCACCACGAGGGTCGTCACCATCTCTCCTCCACGGTCTCTCCGGAGTCCGTGCTCCGAGTTCGATCCTCCGGATCGACCCGGATGGCGCGCACCTGAGGTGGTCCGGACCAGCGGTCGCTCCCGGGTACGCCGGAGCCCGGCCCGCGCGTGGGCGGACCGGGCTCGGGTCGGGCTCGGGTGACGGTCAGGACTCGATCGCGACGGTCTCCTGCTCGGGAGCGGCGGCCACCTGGATCTTGCGCGGCTTGGCCTTCTCGGCGACCGGGACGACCAGGCGCAGCACGCCGGCGTCGTACGTCGCCTCGATCCGGTCGAGGTCGAGGTTGTCCCCGAGGACGAGCTGGCGGCTGAAGACGCCCGTCGGACGCTCGGAGGCCAGGCGCTCCCAGTCGCCGTTGCGGGCGACGCGCTCGGCGCGGACGGTCAGGACGTTGCGCTCGACGTCGAGGTCGATGGACTCGCGGGCCACGCCCGGCAGGTCGAACTCGATGACGAAGCGGTCGCCCTCGCGCCAGGCGTCCATCGGCATGACGGCCGGGCGGTTGGTGGTCCCCAGCAGCTGCTGGGTCAGGCGGTCGAAGTCGCGGAACGGGTCGGTGGTGCGGAGCAGCATGGGGTCCTCCTGGTTCTTCGGGTCGATCGGTCAGGACGGGTGGTACGCCGGGGTCTGCGTAAGTCCGTCGTACCTGTATCAACGGATACAGGTTTGTTGTATTCCATCGATCAGCGAAGATCAACCCCATGACCCCACCTGGTGACGCCCCGCGCGACGACCGGCCGACCGAGCGCCGGCGCGGGGTCTTCGCGATCTCGGTGGCGGCCGACATGGTGCGGATGGAGGTCCAGAACCTCCGCGTCTACGAGCGGCGCGGGCTGCTCACCCCCGACCGCACCGATGGGGGCACCCGGCTCTACTCCCAGGCCGACATCGAGGTGCTCCACCGCATCCGCGAGCTGCTGGCCGAGGGGCTCAACATCGCCGGTATCGCGAAGGTGCTGGAGCTGGAGGAGCGGGTACGCCGCCTCGAGGCTCGGCTGCGCGCGCCGCGCTCCTGAGAGCGCTCATCGCCGCTAGGTTCCGCGCATGGACTCGGGCCAGTCCGCGGATATGTCGGCCCACGACAGCTGCGTCGCGTGCTGGGCGTCGGTGCCGCGCACGTTGATGCACTTCCACCGCGAGTGGCACGCCACCCAGGAGCAGCGCCTGGCGGACGCGATCGCGTTGACGCTGCGCCAGGTGCCCCCGCCGCGGAATTCCCTGCGGGGGGATGCTGTTCTGGGAGCGTGTCCACCGGAGTCGTGATCGCGCTCGTCGCCGTCGTGCTGGCGCTGGGGTTCGGCCTCTACCGTGCCCGCACCGACGGCCGTTTCCGGGCTGCCCCGGCGGTCGAGCACGGGGACACGTCCGGCACGACGGTGGGTCGAGCCCCGGAGGCGTCCGAGCCCGGTCCCCGCGCCTGGGACGACGTCGTCGCCGCCCTCCCCGACGCCGAGCTGGGCGAGCGGGCGACGCTCCTGCAGTTCTCCTCGGCCTTCTGCGCCCCCTGCCGCGCGACCCGCCAGGTGCTGTCCGAGGTCGCTGCGGTCGTCCCCGGAGTGGTCCACCTCGAGGTGGACGCCGAGCACCACCTCGACCTCGTGCGCCGCCTCGACGTGCTGCGCACCCCCACGACCCTCATCCTCGACGCCGGCGGCCGCGAGGCCACTCGCGCGGCGGGTGCTCCTCGCAAGGAGACGGTGCTCGCCACCCTCGACGGGATCGTCTGACGTCCGCTCGGTCCCAGACCTCGTCGGAACGCAGACCGAATGAGTCGTCGAGGGCGCCGATCGCCGCGTCTCAGGCGGCGACGCACCCGAGGCACATCATCTCGGTCCGCCTTTTGACGACGTTGCGCAGCGTGACCGCCACCTGCTCGGGTCGGTGCATCACGTCGTCCCACGTGAACCTCAGGACCAGCCAACCTGCCGCGACGAAGGCGTTGTAGCGGCGCGCGTCCCGGACCAGGGCCTCCCTGCTCCCGTGCCACTCGAAGGAATCGGCCTCGAGGACGATGCGGAGCCGGGAGTCCACGAGATCCGGCCGGCCGAGGAAGTGCGGGTCGTGGATGTCGACCTGGGGGACGACGTGCAGCTCCTCGACCTGCAGGCAGATCGCCCGCAGCGCCGACTCGAAAGGGTTGGCCGCCCTGCGGTCGGCCGACGCCGCGATCTCTCGAGCGCGGCGGGCGCCGGGACCGCGCGCGTCCCGAGTGACGGCAAGGAGGTGTGAGCGAGTCATCCCGGCGCGCAGCGCCGAGTCGGCGACCGCGAGGGCGTCGGGGAAGGGCAGGGCCCGCAGGCAGTCGAGCACGGTGCGGTCGGCGCTGGTCCGATGACCGTCGACGTCATCGGCCGCCAGGTCGGTGCGGTGGAAGGACACGGCGCGCCGACGCTCCGACGACACGCGGCGGCTCTTGGGCACGATGACCTCGGGCCGGTCCGGCGTCGTCCACACGGCCCAGCCCCGGTCGAGGGCAGCGCTGCGGTAGGCGAGCACGGCGCGCAGCGCCAGTGCCTCGGCACGCGCTCGGTCGAACTCGAGCGCCGAGGTCCACGTGCCGCGGGCGACCGGGAGGATGACCCCGCCCCGCGCCGCTGCGTCCACCGCGGTCCGGCCGCACGCGGAGACGAGTGCGCCGCGCCGCGCGACGCCGCCGAGCGCGGTCAGCGCCGTCAGCACGTCGGGCAGGTCGTCCACTGCTCCAGCATCGGTCGGATCGGCGGGTCGCGCTCCGACTCATCCACAGGAGGCGGTGGCGTCGTGTGCCTGCGCGGGCAGCCGCAGGCCGCAGTCCCGTTGCGCGTCGTAGGCACAGCAGGCGGCTGCTTGGCGGTCCCGGCCGGCGGTGGTGGCCCTGGGGCCAGGTGGTGGCTACGCCAGCCCGGCTACGGTCCGGCGTCCGGATCAGTCCTGCGGCGGGTACGGCATCTCGCGCAGCAGCCGGGCGAGGTGGGCGAGGTTGGCGGCGAGCACGGCCGTGGTGCCGGCCGTCTTCTCCGGTGTCTCGTCGAGGTCCTGGTAGTCGGTGCCCTGCATCGCCTCGCCGACCCAGTACGTCGTGGCGTTGGGCGGGATGCTGAACCCCACGTCGTTGAGCGCCTGGAAGCACTCCGCCGCCACGTGGTGCGCGCCGTCCTCGTTGCCGACCACCGCGACGCCGGCGACCCTGTCGAAGAGGATCGGCCGGCCCTGGTTGTCGGTCTCGGAGATCTCGGCGTCCAGCCGTTCGAGCACCATCTTCGCCACCGACGACGGCTGGCCCATCCAGATCGGGGTCGCGAGCAGGACGATGTCGCTGGCCAGGATCTTCTCCCGGATCGACGGCCACTCGTCACCGTCGCCCTCGTCGGTGCTGACGCCGAAGCGGACGTCGTGGTCGACCACGCGCACGACCTCGTGCTCGAGCTGGCTGGGGTCGATGTGGTCCTCCAGGGCGGTGAGGACCTGGCGGGCGAGCTTGTCGGAGCTGGACGGCTCGGGGGAGCGGTTCAGCGTGCAGACCAGGGCGAGGGCGCGGATGCGAGTCGACATGGGGTGCGGGTACCCAGTCCGCCCCGAGGCACCCCACCCCGCCCGGGGAGGGTGCCGGTCAGGGCGCCCGACTCAGTCGTAGGTGACGAGCTGCGGCCGCGCGGTGACGACCTCGAGCGGCACCGGGTCGCTGTCGATGGTGACGACGCCGTCGACCGGACGCCACGGTCCGTTGCCGACGCGCCAGCGAGCGGTCCACGTGGTCTGCAGTCCGAGCCGCACGTCGCCGGCTCGGAGGTAGCGGTGCGTGACGTACGCCGACATGGGCAGCGACTCCCGGTACGGCTGGCCCGGGTCGCTCGTGGTGAACCCGTCTCCCTGGCCGGTGCTCCAGGCGAACTCCGAGGGCTCGATGTCGAAGGTGACGCTCCGACCGAGCAGCTGCACCGTCTCCGTGAACGGCTCGGCCTCGGTGTGCAGGATCGTGTCGAAGTTGACCAGCGTCCGCCCACCGACCGGGTTGACGCCGATGGGGGATTCGGGGACCGGGATGCGGCGGAAGGCTTCGAGGATGCGGCCGGGGGTCAAGACGTCGGCGGGTTGGGGACTGCCGCTTTCGTCGCAGTAAGTGCCGCCCAGTTCCACCGACCCATCCGCGCTGACGCCCCAGATGTTGAAGAGCAGTCCATTCTCTCCACAAGTCATCTGAGAGCCGCAGCCGTAGTAGGCGTCGCCTGGCGTGCCCTCGCCTCTGACACAAATTGGCTCTGGGACCCAGTCGATGTCTTGACTGGACGTCGGGCTGGTGCTGCTCGTCGAAGTGGGGCCAGTGGAGATGCCTAGTCCTGCGTTGAACTCGTTGGCTCCCGCTTCCGCGTCGATTTCCCCGCTAGCGATCGCGGGTCCACTGGATAGCACGAAGATCAGAATCGAGAGAGCGGCACTCAAGAGAGCTTTCATGCCTGGCGCACCAGCTCGGTCGTCTGCCACCGACCCTCAGTCCAGGAGACCGTGAAGATGTACCGCTCCGTTAGGGGCGCCGCTACGGAGGGTTCCTCGCCGCTCCGTCGAATTGTCTGCGCCGGGATTCGCATCGTTCCGGTGACCGCAACGATCGATTCGTTGCCCTTTGGTGAAGACCAGCCAGCATTGACGAACTGCCAAGCGTCCCCATCGATAGATCCCCCGCCGTCATACACCTCGCGGATCAGCGCGACGAAGAAGTTGCAGCCTTCGCACTGCTTCGCGCTGATCTCGTCGAGGGCAGTTGTCTCACCTGTCTTGAACGCCTCACTGAAGGTCGCGGTCCAATGCTTAGCGAAGGCAACCGCCCCCTCCGGCGTCCGCTCCTGCCACGGCTCCGGCTCGGCCGACGCGGAGGGCGAGGCAGTGGTCGGCTCCGCCGATGGCTCCGCCTCGAACTGCGGCGCAGGGTCGCCGCCACACGCCGAGAGCGCCGCCACGAGCGCGAGGCCGGACGCGAGGGGGCCGATCGTTCGTCTCATCTGCTGCCTTCCCGAGAGCTTCGCGCCCGGCAGCGGGCGCGCCACGAACGCTAGAAGGACTACCCCCGAGCGCGCCAGCCCGAATCCCGCGACCTGTGGACAGCGCGGGACAGCGGGGAGGGGGAAGCGGGGCGGCGCGCCCTACGGCTGCAGGTACCCCGCCGACTCCTCGACGCCCGTCCGCAGCCGCTCCACGTCCACCCGCACCATGTGCGCGATCACGTCCTCGAACGGCACCGACGGCTCCCACCCCAGCTGCTCCCGCGCCTTGGTCGGGTCGCCGACCAGCGAGGCGACGTCGGCCGGGCGCATCAGCGACGGGTCCTGGGCCACGTAGGAGGCGGAGGAGAGCCCCACCGAGGAGAACGCCAGGTCGAGCACGGAGGCCAGCGACCGCGAGACCCCGGTCCCGATGATGAAGTCGCCCGGCTCGTCCTGGGCGAGGACCAGCTGCATCGCTCGGGCGTAGTCGCCGGCCCAGCCCCAGTCGCGGCGTACGTCGAGGTTGCCGAGCGTGAGCGACGAGGCGCGGCCGAGCGAGATGGCAGCCACGCCCGACGAGATCTTGCGGGTCACGAAGTGGGCGGGCCGCAGCGGCGACTCGTGGTTGTAGAGCGTGCCGGTGGCGGTGAACAAGCCGTAGGACTCGCGGTAGTTCACGGTCAGGTGGTGCGCGAACGACTTGGTGGCGGCGTACGGCGAGCGCGGGTGGTGCGGGGTGTTCTCGGTCTGCGGCTGCTGGTCGGTGACGCCGAACATCTCCGACGACGACGGTTGGAAGAAGCGCGGCGCCCAGCCGTGGCGGTCGCGGAACGCGCGCAGCGACTCCAGCATCCGCAGCACGGCCATGCCGTTGGCCTCGGCGACGGTCTCGGCCGCGCCCCACGACGCACCGACGGAGGTGAAGCCGGCGAGGTTGTACACCTCGTCGGGCCGCAGCCCCTCGAGCACGGCCGCCCAGCCCTCGTGGTCGCGCTGGTCGAGGTCGACCAGCGTGACTCCGTCCAGGTAGGCGTAGGCCCGGCCTAGTGTCGAGGCCGCCCACCGCGAGCCCGGCCGCAGCGTGCCGACCACGGCGTACCCCAGCGACAGCAGGTGCCGCGCCAGGTACACACCGTCCTGGCCGGCCACCCCCGTGATCAGCGCCGTACGCCGGGGGCCGGCCGCGCCGGGCGCAGGTGTCGTGACCACCGCCGCACCCTAGCGGGAGACGGTCGAGGGCCCGTCGTGCGATCACGACGGGCCCTCGCTCTGCTCCCAGCGTCCCGCCGGACGGTCTCGGTACGGTCCGGCCGGGACGTGGCGTCGACTCAGGTCCCCGGGGCCTGGTCGCGCACCTCCTCGACCGACGAGGCGGCCTCGTCGCGGACCCGCTGCGAGGACTCCGCTGCGCTGTCCTTGACCTCCCCGGCGACGCGGGCGACCTCGTCCTTGAGGTTCGAACCGGCCTCCTGGGCGCTGGTGGCAGCGTCCTCGAGCACCGGCTTCGCCTTCTCCTTGGCTGTCTGCACGACCTGCTGGGAGACCTCGGCCTCCTTCTGCGTGGCCGGCACGAGGGCGGAGACGATCAACCCGGCGCCGAAGGCGACCAGGCCGGCCGCCAGGGGGCTGCCCTGGACGGCGTCCCGACCCGAGTCCACGGTCGACCCGGCGGCGGAGGCGATGCTGTCGCCGGCACCGCTGGCCGTCCCGCTCACAGAGCCTCCCACCGAGCCCCCCGCGTGGCGCACGCTGGTGGCGGCGTCACCGGCGGTGCCCATGACGGAGTCCTTGATCGAGGACAGCCGGCCCTTGGCGGCGGCCTTGCGGCGCTCGACGATCGCCGAGGGGCTCACCCGGTCCTGCAGGGCGTCGACATCCTGGGTCATCCGCGTGCGGGTGGCCTCGATCTCGCGGTTCAGCTCTTCTGTGCTCGTGCCCACTGTGCATCCTCCTTGAGGGTCTGCTGCGTCTTCGGCAGCTGCGGGTTGGCCTTCTTCAGGGCGGTGCGGCCGGTGACGGCGAGCAGGGCGGCGACGACCGCCCAGACCCCCGCCGTGATGAGCGCGGCGGCCCACAGGGGCAGCACCGTGTCGAGGCCGAACATCAACGTGAACGAGAGGAAGAGGAGCACGAGGTAGCCGGCCAGGCCGGCGCCCCCGAGCATCCCCGCGCCCTTGCCGGCGCGAGTCGCCTCCGCCTTGAGCTCGACCTTGGCCAGCTCCAGCTCCTGCTTGAGCAGGGTGGTGGTGTCCTGGGTCAGCGCCTGGACGATCTCGCCGAGGCTGCGCTCGTCCTCGGCCCCACGAGGGGTGGGTACGTCGGTGGCGCTGGTGCCTGCGGGTGTCGTGGTCATCCCTGCGGCCCCCTCCGCAGGCCGTGGCCCGGCTCGCCGAGCGGCCCGCCGCCGGCGGGGTCGGCCATCGGGTCGCTGAGCGGGTCGTTCAGCGGGTCGGTCAGCGGGTCACCGTGGCCACCCACGGCCGGCGTCACCGGCGGGGTGGGCGTGGTCGGGACCGGGAGGCCGTCGGCGGTGCCGCGGGGAGCCGGGACCTGGGCCGGCGTGGTGCCGGAGGTCGGTGTGCCGCTGGTAGGCCCGCTGCTCGACGCGCTCTGCGCGCCGCGCGCCAGCCGCCCGGCGGCGATGCCGGCGACGAGCGCCCCGGCGAGGAACAGCCCTGGACGCTGCCGCGCGAAGCGGCGTACGTCGTCGAGCAGCTCGGCGGGGTCACGGCCGTCGAGGCGGTGCTGGAGCTGCTGGGCGCGGTCGGCGACCTCGCGCGCCAGGGTGCCGGCGAGCCCGGCGCCACCCTCGCCCTCGGACATCGAGCGGAGGTCGGAGCTGACGCTGGACAGGGTCGAGACGAGGTTGTCGCGCTGGGTGCCTGCCTGCTCGCCGAGGAGCTGGCCGGCCTGGCCGCGCACCTCGCCGAGGAGGTCCTGGGCGTGGGCGGTGGCCTCGCCGGCGACCGAGCCGAGCTCCTGGGTGGCGGTGCCGGCGACGTCCTGGGCCCGCTCGGCGGCGGTCGACGCAGCCTGCTTGGCCTGGTCGGTGGTGCCCGCGCCGGTGGCGCCGGCGCTGGGGCCGGTCTCGTGCGTGGTGGTCATGGAACCTCCTGCTGTCGGGAACCCGCTGCAGGTGACCGGATCGGCGGGGTCCATGCGCGGCAAGGGCCGACTTCACCCCGACGGGCGCCGGACGACGGAGGAGCGGCGGACCGCCATCCCACATGGTGGATGCACGTTCCACGATGTGGGACATGGATTGGGAATAGATCGGCCGCCGAACCTACTGTTCCTGTCATGTCCACGACCTGGCTCACGAAGCGGCGCGCAGTCGACTACTGCCGCTCCCGCTCCAGCCTGTGTCGTACGTCGATGCGCTGACCCTTCCCCGTCCAGCCGTTCGACCGCCTCGTCGCGTCCTCCGACGCACCCACGACGAGTCGCCCAGGAGAGACATGACCACCACGTTCGACCCCCAGGCCCAGGCCGCCCAGCAGGCGCCCGCCGGCATCGACCCCCGCGGCCCGCAGTTCGCCGCGAGCCTGACCGCCGTCGTGCTCGTCGCGGTGCTGCTGCTGCCCCCGGCCGCGGCGCTCGTGCTGACCGCCGTCCAGGCGGCGCTCTTCGCGCTCGGTGCCACCCGCGGTGTCCAGCGCACCCCGCACGCCTGGCTGTTCAAGACCCTCGTGCGGCCGCGGCTCTCGGCCCCGACCGAGCTCGAGGACCCGGCCCCGCCGCGCTTCGCCCAGGCGGTCGGTCTCGGCTTCACGCTCGTCGCCCTCGTCGGCTACTCGATCGGGCTCAGCGCCGCCGGCGGGGTCGTCGTGGCCCAGACCGCGATCGGGTTCGCCCTGGTCGCCGCGCTGCTCAACGCCGTGTTCCGCTTCTGCCTCGGCTGCGAGATGTTCCTCCTGTTCCGCCGCGCCGCCGCCTGAGCGACCGCCGCACCCCACCTCGACCAGGCCCACACCCGGGCCGACCGACCAGACATCACCGACGTACCGCCGTACCCGACGAAAGGCTCAACCGATGACCCGCGAGAACACCCTCGTCTCCGCCCAGTGGGTGGAGGACCACCTCGACGACCCGAAGGTGGTGCTGATCGAGGTCGACGAGGACACCGCGGCCTACGACAAGGGCCACATCAAGGGCGCCATCAAGCTCGACTGGACGACCGACCTTCAGGACCAGGTCCGCCGCGACTTCGTCAACAAGGCCCAGTTCGAGGCGCTGCTCTCCGACCGCGGCGTCGCCAACGACGACACCGTCGTGCTCTACGGCGGCAACAACAACTGGTTCGCCGCCTACGCCTACTGGTACTTCAAGCTCTACGGGCACCAGGACGTCAAGCTCCTCGACGGCGGCCGCAAGAAGTGGGAGCTGGACTCCCGCGAGCTCACCGACGAGCTCCCCACCCGCGAGAAGACCTCCTACACCGCGACCGAGCAGGACTCGAGCATCCGCGCGTTCCGTGACGAGGTCGTGGCCGCGATCGGCACGCAGAACCTGGTCGACGTCCGCAGCCCCGACGAGTACGCCGGTCGCCTGATGGCCCCCGCCCACCTGCCCCAGGAGCAGGCCCAGCGCGCCGGCCACATCCCGACCGCGGCCAACGTCCCGTGGAGCAAGGCGGCCAACGACGACGGCACCTTCAAGTCCGACGAGGAGCTGCGCCAGATCTACACCGAGGCCGGCGTCGACTGGAGCAAGGACACCATCGCCTACTGCCGCATCGGCGAGCGCTCGAGCCACACCTGGTTCGTCCTCAAGGAGCTGCTGGGCGAGAAGAACGTGAAGAACTACGACGGCTCGTGGACCGAGTACGGCTCGCTCGTCGGCGTCCCGGTCGTCCTCGGTGACGACGCCGGATCGGCGGACGCCTGATGTGCGGCGCGACCGAGGGCGGACTCTCCCTCGACGGCGTCAACGTCGCCAAGGAGGCCGTGATCCAAGGCCGGGTGGTCCGCGACGGCGAGCCGGTCGGCAGCGCCTACGTGCGTCTGCTCGACAAGTCCGGCGAGTTCACCGCCGAGGTCCCCACCTCCGCCACCGGCCACTTCCGGTTCTTCGCCGGCGACGGTGAGTGGACCCTGCGCACCCTGGCCCCGAAGGCCGACCCCGTCGACCGCAAGGTCACCGCGCAGACCGGCTCCGTCGCGGAGGTCGAGATCTCCGTCGGCTGACGCCTGTTGAGTGACTAAACTGGGCCGACCCGTGGACAACGGGTCGGCCCAGTGCCATTGCTGCCAGAGGGCGGCAACCTTGTTCAACTAACGTCGACGTTCAGTTATCTTGAACAAATGACTTTCTTGAACGGCGTGCATGCTTCGCCCGAGTTCTGGGGCGAGGTCACCGCGCAGCTGACGGATTGGCAGGTGCGGATCGAGGCGTCGCCGCAGCTGCAGGACACAGGGCACGGCCAAGCCCGCCTCGCAGTTCGCCAGCACAGCCGCGTGTACGACGCCGTCGTGATGCCTGCAGCCCAGGCCAAGCATCTGCCGACGAGCGGTGCTGCGCTCGGCACCCCCCTCCTCCTCATCAGCGACAAGATCACCACGAAGACAGGCTCGATGTTGCGGCGCGCGGGCATCGACTACGTCGACTCGTGCGGCGGCGCCAGCATCGCCTTCGATGAAGTGGTGGTCGCCTTGAGTGGAACCGGTACGCCGCGCACGCCTCTGAAGTCGGGGCGAACAGGAGCCTCCGGCGCGCCGACGACCAACCTCTACAGTGCTGGACGAGCCCAGGTCCTCGCAGTTCTCTTGTCCTGGCCGGAGGTCCTAGACAAGCCCGTCCGTCAGATCGCCCAGGTGGCTGGAACGTCTGTCGGGCTCGTGCACGACGTGCTTTCGGCGCTGGAGAGCTTGGGGTACATCGATCGACTGGCACGGACGTCCCACCTGACCGACATCCACGGGTTGGCGCTGAACTGGGCGGCCGCCTTTCCTGGGGGTCTTCGCCGTAAAATGGAGATCGGCGTCTTTTACTCGGACCCTCACCGGTGGCCTGTCGCCTCGAGCGATGCCCTGCTCGGAGGTGAGTGGGCTGTCCGGGACCTGCTTCAGCCCGCCCGGGTCACCGTCTACACCCCTCAAATCGATGGCCCGCTGCTCTCCGGTCTGCGGCTGCGCACCGCCGAGCAGGGCGAGGCCAACACCATCGTGCTGCGTCGGTTCTGGCAGTCGCCTACGCCTGACCAACGACACAGCATCCCGTGGGTCGTGACGTATGCCGAGCTCATGTCGTCGCAGGATGCCAGGGTCCGCACCGCGGGACACGACTTTTTCCGACTCCATGCTGGCTGAGACGGCAGACCTTGGTCGCGTCGACCTGTCCGTGGTCGACCGTGTCGTCGAGGACCTGCTTGATCGAGGCGCCGACATCTCGCGACTGATGTTGGTGGGGGCGCACTGCAGAAACGTCTGGGCGCAAGCCTTGGGTGATTCATCGCCGATGGTGCACACCCACGACGTGGACCTAGGGATCGCGGTCTCGAGTATGCAACAGTGGTCCGACCTGACCTCTCAATGACCGAAGGTGCGTGGCAGCTCCTCCGGCATCGCCTTCACCGTGGCGGGCATGCATGTGGACGTCATGCCCTTCGGACACGAAGTCGAGCGACCGGCGGGCACCGTGACGCCCCCTCCGCGTCCCGATGAGCCGTTCAGCGTGCTGGGCTTCGAGTCCGTCTTTCGGTCTGGTGTGAAGGTCGCGTTGCCGCTGGGGAAGGACCTGACGCTACCCACCCCGGAGGGATTCGCCCTCCTGAAGATCGCCGCACTTCATGACCGTTTGGCCTGGAATCAGCTCAAAGACGCCCAGGACCTTGCCGTTGTCCGTCGGTGGTATCTCGGCTCTACCTATCTCGCGGACCGTCTATACGACGAGGACCTCCTTCCAGTCCTGCTCGCGGAGGGCGTCGATCCGTCACTGGCCCTCATGCGGTTGTGGGGACAGGTCTGCGCGGCGCTTCTCGGGGTTGAGGAGCGTCGAATCCTCCTCGACCAGTGGTCTGTCTGTGTGAGTCCGCTTGAGAGAGTTTGGGCGGCTGAGAAACGGGATCGGGTGTGGCGCGCGCAGGCTGTTGCTCTCGTGGAAGCGTTCGATCGCGGGATCCGGGCTACCTAATGGCACCCGGAGGGGGTGAGGGGCCCCGCCCTACGCTTCCCGGGTGACGTGGGTGCGGGGGCTCCTGGGCGGGATGCGGGTCCGCATCCTCGCCGTGGTGGTCCTGGTGCTCGTCATCTCCTCGCTCGGCTCGGTGCTGCTGCTGCGCGCGGCGCTGCTCAACCAGCTCGACGAGGAGGTCTCGGAGTCCCTGGCGCGCGAGGCGCAGGAGTTCCGGCTGCTGGCCGACGGCAACGACCCGCGCACGGGCCGACCGTTCGACGGGGACCTGGCAGCGATCTTCGAGGTGTACTTCTCCCGCGAGGTCCCCGACGAGGGAGAGACGCTGCTGGCCTTCCTCGACGGCCGCCTGGTGGCCTCTCGCCGTGCCTCGGACGCCGCCGCTCCCGACCAGCTCGGCGCCGCCACGACGTACTGGCTCTCGCTCACCGAGGAGGAGCGCGGCGAGCGGGAGACCGCGGCGGGGCCGGCGGAGTACGTCGCGCTGCCGCTGACCGGCAGCGACGGCGAGCAGGGGCTCTTCGTGGTGGCGAACTTCCCGGCCTTCGAGCGGGAGGAGATCGCCGACTCCCTGCAGACCCAGCAGCTGATCAGCCTGCTGGCGCTGCTCCTGGCGACGACCTTGGGCGCGGTGTTGGCCGGGCGGGTGCTGCGGCCGCTGGTGGTGCTGGCCGCCACCGCGCGGGAGATCTCCGACACCGACCTGTCGCGCCGCATCCCCACCCGCGGCGGTGACGAGGCGTCGCAGATCGCCGAGGCGTTCAACGACATGCTGGGGCGGCTCGAGGAGGCATTCACCTCGCAGCGGCGCTTCCTCGACGACACCAGTCACGAGCTGCGCACCCCGCTGACGGTGATCCGCGGGCAGGTGGAGCTGCTGGAGCTGGACGAGACGCCCGAGGAGCGGGCCGAGACGACCCGGCTGGTCCTCGACGAGCTGGACCGGCTCTCGCGGATGGTCGACGACCTCTTCCTCCTCGCCCGCGCCGAGCACCCCGACTTCCTGCGGCCGGACCGGGTGGAGGTCCCGACCTTCCTGACGGACCTGCACCGCCGGCTCTCGACCCTCACCCCGCTGGAGCTGCGAGTTGACGTCGCCGCCGACTTGACCGTCACCGCCGACCCGCACCGGCTGGCCCAGGCGGTGACCCAGCTGGTCGCCAATGCCGTCAAGCACGCCGGTGCCGACGCCCGCGTCGAGCTGGGCGCCCGCGTCGACGACGGCGAGCTGGTCGTCTGGGTCGCCGACGACGGTCCGGGCGTGCCCGTCGACGAGGCCCCGCGGATTTTCGACCGCAGCCACCGCGGTGTCGCCGCTGACCGTGGCGGCGCGGGGCTCGGGCTCGCCATCGTCCGGGCCATCGCCGAGGCGCACGGCGGCACCGCGCGCCTGGCGCCGACGGCGGTGGGCGCCCGGTTCGAACTCCGGCTACCACTCGGTACGACGTCGTCGCAGGTCGCGCCGCATGTTTCGGCGACGTGAACATCTCGGGCTTCACCCCAAAGTATTCTGAGATGGACTCGCGCGGGGCGGCTCACCTGTGGTTGTCTTTACCCCGTCCAATTACTACCTAGGTGCCGCAAGCGCCTCATGGGGAGTCTCACATGAAGAAGATCATCGCCGCTGCCGCGGCCGGGGTCATGCTGGCGTTCTCCGGCACCGCCGCCCACGCCGCCTACGAGCCCACCGTCCCGACCGACGTCAAGACCGGCAGCGACGGCAACGTCCAGGCCGGCAAGAAGGAGCGGATCGTCGTCCGCCTCGGCGTCGACGGTGACGCAGCCCAGTGCACCGGTCAGGTCACCCTGATCTACATGTCGGGCAAGGTCGTCCTGCGCCAGCGCGACAAGGGCCCCGCCGACCGCGTGCCGTTCAACGCCCGCGTCCCGAAGAAGACCACGAAGATCGTCGCGCTCTACCAGCGTGGCAAGAAGGACCCCTGCGACAAGTCCACGAAGGTCATCCGCCTCTGACGCTTCGCGTCAGCAGCACCTGAGCTTTTGCGAAGGCCCCCGTCGTCGGACGGGGGCCTTCGTGCGTCCGGTCCGCACCTGCCGCCCACCGTCGATAGGGTCCTCGCATGTCTCGCCGCCGTGCCGTCCTGCTCGTCTCCGGGCTGCTCCTGCTCGTCGTGCTGGTCCTCGGGGCCCTGGTGGGCTGGCGGGCCCTGCAGGTCAATGACTCTCTCCAGCAGGCGGTGCGTGATGCCGAGGCGACCCGCACGGCGTTGGAGTCCGGGGACCAGGCGCAGATCGACACCGCACTGACCGCGCTCCAGGAGTCGTCGGCCGACGCAGCCGAACAGACTGACGGCGTCCTCTGGTCGCTCGCGACCGCACTGCCCGTCGTCGGCGACGACGCCTCAGGCGTCCGTACGGCGGCGCGGGTCGTGTCCGACCTGGCCAACACCGGCATCGCGCCGCTGGCCGAGCAGGCGACCCAGCTGGACCGGATCCTCCCCGCCGACGGGTCGGTCGACCTGGACGCGGTCCGTGACCTGCAGGCGCCGGTCCGCCAGGCGGCCGAGGCCCTGACCGCGGCGCGCGCCGACCTGGCAGCCGAGGACAGCAGCGGCTTCGTCGACCGTTTCAAGACCGAGTACCGCGAGCTGGTGACCATCGTCGGAGACGCGGCCGGTGCGATGGACTCCGCCGCCGTCGGTGTCGACCTGCTCCCCGAGCTCCTGGGTGCCCAGGGGCAGCGCGAGTATCTCCTGGTCTTCCAGAACAACGCCGAGATCCGCGCGACCGGCGGTCTGCCCGGCGCCATGTCGATCGTCACCGCGGACGGCGGTGCCATCGACCTCGGACGCCAGGACTCGGCTGCCCGCTTCGGTGAGCGCGCGACTCCGGTCCTTCCGCTGACCGAGGACGAGGTCGACATCTACTCGGAGAAACTCGGCACCTACATGCTCGACGCCAACTTCACCCCCGACTGGCCGCGCGCCGCCGAGCTGATCCGCGCCCGCTGGGAGGAGGTGCACCCCGAGGACCTCGACGGGGTGCTCACCCTCGACACGGTCGCCGTCTCCTACCTACTCGGTGTCACCGGACCCATCGAGGTCGGCCCCTACACGCTGACCCAGGACAACGCCACGGACGTCCTGCTCAGCCAGGTGTACGCCGACTTCCCCGACCCGGCGGCCCAGGACGCCTTCTTCCGCACCGTCGCCTCGACGGTCTTCGACCGGGTCGCCGGCGGCGACGTCGGCAACCCGCGCGACCTGCTGCGCGCACTCGTGCGCGCCGGGGACGAGGGCCGGGTCTACGTCAACCTCACCGACGAGGCCGAGCAGGCCGAGCTGGCCGCCCGCCGGGTGGCGGGCGCCTCGGAGGACGGCGAGGGGGTCGCCGAGCTGATCGACGTCAGCCTGCTCGACGGCACCGGCTCGAAGATGTCCTACTACCTCGACTACGACGTGCGCGCCCGCGGCACCAGCTGCACCGGTGGCACGGCCCGTGTGGCGGTTGCGATGCGGCTAGAAACCCTTCCACCTGGTGACGTTGCGTCCATCCCGCCCTACGTCCAGGGCGGCCAGAACGTGACAGTGGCTCCCGGCGAACAGCTGGTCCAGATTCGGCTAGCCACGCCCTCGGGCGGCTCCGTCACCGGCTTCACGATCCGCGGCAAGGACTTCGACCCCGACAAGGACGACACGCTCGGCGACCGCCAGGTCAGCACCGCCTACCTGCTGCTCGAGCCGGGCAAGCCCGCCGACATCACGTGGGAGATTGAGGTGCCGCAGGCAGCCGCGTCCGTACCCGTCAGGGTCACCCCCGGTCTTCGCCCTGAGAACTACTCAGGAACGGTGAGCACCACCTGCTGATCTGACCGTCGTGGGTCGAGCTGGCCGCGGCCCTGCCTTGGTGGTCGAGCAGCGAGGAGCGTCAGCGACGAGCGTGCGTCGAGACCACTGGCCCGCACCCAGGCCTGTAGATGGCGGATCCGGATGCCGATCGGCCCGGCGGTTGAGGAGGTTGCTCTGCAACCGTCTCGAAACCCCGGACCGGGGATCAGTGCTGCTTCTTCCGGTCCCTCTTCTTCGCAGGCGCGGCCTTCTCGGCCTCCGGGGCATAGCCGTACCCGTAGCCATAGCCGTAGCCATAGCCGTACCCGTAGCCCCCGCCACCACGCCGCCGAGCCGGCGTCATGTTGAGGATCAGACCCACGAGCTCGGCGTCGACCTGCTCGAGCCGGTCCTGCGCCTGCACCAGCTGCTCCTTGGTCGTCCTGCCGTGCGCAGCGACGACGATCGCCCCGTCGGCCTGCACCGAGAGCAGCGCTGCGTCGGTGACAGGCAGCAGCGGCGGGGCGTCGATGATGATGGTGTCGAAGCGGTCCTTGGCCCGCTCGAGCATCTCCGACATCGCCTTCGACTGCAGCAGCTCGGCCGGGTTCGGCGGCACGGCGCCGCTACCGAGCACGGTGAGACCTGAGGGGGCGTGCTCTTGGAGCGCGTCCTCGAAGGCCACACGGCCCACGAGCACGGTCGTCACCCCGATGGAGTTGTCCAGGCCGAGTGCGAGCGACGCCTTGGGGCGGCGCAGGTCGCACTCGATGAGCAGCGTCTTCTGGCCGGCCTGGGCGAGCGTGATGGCAAGGTTCGCCGCTATGGTGGTCTTCCCCTCGCCGGGCAGTGCCGAAGTCACGACGAACACCTTGGTCGTGGCGTCGACGTCGACGAACTGCAGGTTGGTCCGCAGCACGCGGAAGGCCTCGACCCGGGGTGCGTGGGACGCCAGCGAGGTGACCAGCGGCTCTGTGCGAATGGCCGGGTCGTAGCCGACGGTGCCCAGCAGCGGCGCCTCGGTGGTCTCGCGGAGGTCGTCGGGGGACTTGATCGTGGTGTCGAGCAGCTCGCGCAGCACGGCCACGCCGAAGCCGAGGAGCAGGCCCAGCACGAGCGCCAGGCCGAGGTTGCGCACGGGCTGGGGTGCCACGGGGGTCGTCGGCAGGGTGGCGGAGCCGACGATGCTGGCGCGGATGAGGGGCTCGCTGGCGCCGGCGGGCGTCTCGAGCTGGCGGACGAGGTCGCTGAGCGCAGCGGCGTACGCCTGCGTGAGCGCCTGCGCCTGGAGCGGCTCGGGGTCGGTGACGGCCAGGTCGATGATGACGGTCTCGGGGGTCACGGTCGCCTCGACGGAGTCCATCAGCTCCCCGGCGGTCAGGGACACGCCGAGGTCGTCGATGACGGTCTGCGCGAGCTCCTCGCTCTTGCCGACGAGGTCGGCGTAGGAGGTCACGCGCTGCTGGGAGAAGAGGCCGCCCTGGTATGCCGCGCCGGTGCTGTCGCCGGCGTCGCCGGAGGTCGTGGAGACGAAGAGCCTGGCGGTCGACTGGTACTGCGGGGTGCTGGTGAACGTCCACGCGGCCGCCGCCCCCACGACCAGCAGGGTCAGGGTGGCGATGAGCATCCACCGGCGTCGGAGGATGCGCAGGTAGTCCCGCAGTTCCACTGGTGCTCCGTTCGATCCCGCCGACTCCCTGAGTCATGCCCTGGGAACGGGCGGAACCGGCTCGGAGAACCTTAACCGAGCAAAAGTGACACCGCGGTTTCCCCGCTCGCCCCCCATTGGTTGAGGTGCGAGCGCAGCGAGCCACGAAAGCCTGGAGCCTCAGCCGACGGCAGCCCGCCCGTAGTCATCCTCCAGCCGGCAGATGTCATCCTCACCCGTGTACGCCCCCAGCTGCACCTCGACGATCACCAGCAGCTCGTCGTGCATGTTGGTGATCCGGTGCGGCTGGCCGACCTCGACGTGGACCGACTCGCCCGGTCCGGCGACGACGGTCTCCCCGTCGATCACGGCTGTGCAGGTCCCCTTCGCCACGACCCAGGTCTCGGCCCGGTGCTCGTGGGTCTGGTAGCTCAGCCGCCGCCCGGGGTGGACCACGATCCGCTTGACCTTGAAGCCGTCCTGGTCGTCGAGGACCTGCCACTCGCCCCAGGGTCGGATGTCGAAGTCGTGCATGGCCCACGCTCCTGCGATCGGGTGGGGCCCGCCCCCCGCGAGCCCCTGGTTCGACACTAGGAGCGCCGATCCACAGCCGGGTGTGAAGCGACCCTCAGTTGGGTGACAAGTCAGCGACGTCGCAGCCCGGCGATGGCCGGCCGTACGTCGGCGAGGTAGACGAACGCAGCGATGGTGAAGACGATGTTGAGCAGCCCCAGCGGACCGGCAAGCAGCAGCTGCACGACGACACCCAGCCCGAGGATCAGCGACCAGGCGGTCTTGGTGAGCTTCCCGGCCGCCTCGTACTCCTCGTTGGAGTGGGTCAGCGCGTTGACGAACGCGAAGATCTTCACCACGAGGAGCACGAAGGTCACCACGAGGTAGAAGTTCAGGTCCAGCGTCCGCACGTCCAGCACAGTCCGAAGGGTACAGAGGCGGGCAGAGCTGCATTCAGGCGCTGGTGCTGCCGACCGTCCGGCAGAAGTCGTCGATGACCCAGCCCATGGAGTCCAGCTCCGAGTCCGGCACCCGGTTGGCAGCGGCGACGTCGCGCCACCCCTCGAGCGCGTCGCGGATCTCGAGCAGTCCGGTGCGCGCCTGGGCCGGCTCCAGGCCGAAGTACGCCGCGTCGCGCACCAGTGCCCGCAGGGTCCCGTCCCGGTCGGCGGCCCCGACGAGCGAGGTGGCGCGCGGCTGCGCCGGCCGGGGGTCGATGTTGATGTCGAAGGCGGGTGCTAGTCGCCACCCGCTGCCCGTGCGGAGGAAACCGTGGTTGTGGAAGTGGTCGTCGCTGTTGTGGAGGGCGACCGTGACGGCGATCCGGCGCCAGAGGTCACGCAGGTCCGCGGCGGCCGCGCTGGAGTGGTCCTCGACGGCGGCGACCAGGTCGAGGTAGTCGTTGCCCGCGCTGCTGGGTCGTTCCGTCAGGGTGCGGGCGCTGAGGTAGCCGACGCGTCCCCCGTCCGGTCCTCGGTCGAAGCGCTCGACGAGGAGCACGTGCTGGTCGCCCACGTCCACGAGGCGACGGGCGGGCACAGGGATGCCGCAGCGCTCGGCGAGGTCCAGCGCGGTCTTCTCCCACGCCATGACGTCCCACTCGTCCTCGCGCCAGGGGAACTTCGCGATGAGCAACCTGACCTCACCCTCGTCGATCCCGCCCATCACCGAGGCCTTGGGCCGGGCGCCGCCGAGGGTGGCGCTGCCCGCGGCGAGCAGCGTCTGGAGGGCGTCGCTCACCGCCTCGTCGGTCGCGTGCTCGGACGTGACACGGGCCGAGGCTGCCAGCAGGTCGGGGAGCCGGACGAGCGGTGGCACGGTGAGATCGGGCGCGAGGAAGTCCGTGCGCCCGGGCAGGGCGACCCGCAGGTTGCCCTGCCTGGTGAGGTCGCTGACCCCGACGAGGTGGTCGACCTCGGTGATCAGGGGCATCGGCGCTCGGGAACGGGACGCGTCGAGCCGCAGCTTGCGGGTGATCAGCTGACGCCCCCACCAGTCGGGCGTGGTGTCGGCGAGGCAGCCGGGGAGTCCGGCGATCACGTGCGTCGTCGCGGTGAGGGGGAGTGCCGGGTCGACGGGGTAGCAGCGCGCGTCGGCGAGGTAGGTCGGCGCGTAGGTGAAGTCCGTCGTCGTGGTCGCCCCGCGGTGGCGGAAGCGCACGGTGGCGACCAGGACGGTCTCGCCGGCGATCTCGGCGTGGACCTCGAGAGAGGCGGGGGTCGCGGCGAGTGAGTGGGCGCTGTCGCTCATGAGCTGCTCGGCCGGACCCGGCGCGGGAGCGCCTCGTCGGCCCGGGCCCGGCCGAGATCGGTCTCGTAGGGGTCGAGCGCCTCGACCGCCCGGTCGAGCTGGCCCAGAGAACGCAGGACGTTGAGGTAGGCCCCCAGGCTGACGCCCAGCTCGCCGGACTCCAGCTTGCTCAGGGTGGTCCTCGAGATCCCCGCCCGCTCGGCGAGCTGGGCCGACGTGAGCCCCTGCAGCTTGCGCCAGGTCGCCACGTGGTTGCCTGCCTGCCGACCGGCGCGCAGGACCCGCGCCTGAGGCAGACGCTGCGGCATGAGCTGGTCTCCTTCGTTCAGCAACCTGCACAGTGTGTCACACAATGCTCAGGATCCTGGACATAAAAAGTCAGTACGCCGCGCGCACCTCGCCCACGGGAACACCGCCCCCGTGCAGCACGTGAACCCCCGTGCGCCGCACCGCCTCCGCATCCACCCCAGCCATCTCCAGCACCCCCGACCGCTCCAGAGCCGCCGCCATGGCGACTGGCCGAGCCCGGGCGCCGCCGTCCTCGATCTTCAGCGCGAACGCCTGCCCGTCCGGCAGCGCGACCGCGTAGCACGCCTCCGCCCCAGCCTTCCCGATCGCGCCGGGAATCGCTCGGAGCAGCGTCAGTTCGTCCCGCGTCGACCCCGACACCAGCTCCGGGTGCGCCCGGATCGCCGACGCCACCCGGTGCTCGGCCCCTGACGTCGCGACTGCCAGGGCGCGGAACGCCCGCGCCAGCCCGGTCAGCGAGGTCGACAGTAGCGGCGCCCCGCACCCGTCCACCGCGACGGTGTCGACCGGCTCCCCGGTCAGCCGTGCGAAGGTCGCGAGGATCGCCTGCTGCAGCGGGTGGTCGGGGGAGAGGTTCGTCGCGGTGTCCCATCCTTTCGCAACACAGGTCGCCAGCATCGCCGCGTGCTTGCCCGAGCAGTTCATGAAGAGCCGCGACGCCGACGCCCCCGACCGCAGCGCCTCGTCCCGGACCGCGTCGATCATCGGCCAGTCCACCGGGCACTGCAGGTCGTCCTCGGTCAGTCCGGCGCCGTCGAGGATGCGCTGGACCGCCTCAAGGTGCATCGCCTCGCCCGAGTGCGATGCGCAGGCCATCGCCAGCAGTTCCGGAGGCAGGTCGAGACCCGCCTCGACCATGGCGACGGCCTGCAGCGGCTTGTTGCACGAGCGCGGCAGCACGGGGGAGTCGACGTCACCGACCGCCCACGCGACCGACCCGTCGGGCGCCAGCGCCACCACCGACCCGTGGTGCTGCCCCTCGACGAACCCGGAGCGCACGACCTCGGCGACGACCTGGGGAGATGCCATGCGTTTCTCCTATGTCAAGCGGCGGCCGCGAGTCCAGTCGCGGCCGCTGCTTGATCGGTGTTGAGGTGGTTGAAGACGATGCGGGCCAAACGTCGTTTCAGGCAGCGCAGTGCCTCGGGCGTGGACATGCCGTCAGCCTTCTTCTTCTCGTAATAGGTCTTTCCAAGGCCGTCGAGCCGGATCTGTGTCACGGCGATGCGGTGGATGGCCGCGTTGAGCTGTCTGTTGCCGGATCGGGTGAGCCTGACGCGGCCCTTGGTGTTGCCCGACCAGACCGGAATCGGCGCGATCCCGGCGTGCCGGGCGAATGCGGCCTCGGACTTGAACCGGGTCACGCCGGCGGCTTCGCCGACGATCTTGG